>CAMVRG010000102.1 GCA_947169815.1 uncultured Clostridia bacterium
GAGGACTTGAGGAGAGCGTTAAGGAGGCGGCGAACGGCGAAAGACCGTTTTTGGGTATCTGTCTCGGGCTTCAGCTTCTTTTTAAAGAGAGCGAGGAGAGCGAGGGCGCCGAGGGGCTTGACATCTTCGGCGGAAAAATAGCGAGAATTCCGAAGGGCGAGGGGCTCAAGGTTCCTCATATGGGCTGGAATTCCGTAAGCATTAAACAAAAGGACGGAATATTTAAGAATATCCCCGACGAAAGCTATTTCTATTTCGTTCATTCTTATTATCTTAAAGACGCCGAAAGCGGATGCGTTGCCGCTACTACTGAGTACGGAGTGGAAATTCAGTGCGCCGTTCAGCGCGGACTCGTTGCGGCTACCCAGTTTCATCCCGAAAAGAGCAGCGAAGCGGGCTTACAGCTTTTAAAGAATTTTGCGGAGGTGTAGGATATGTATGCTAAAAGAATTATCCCGTGCCTCGACGTTAAAAACGGAAGGGTAGTAAAGGGCGTTTCCTTCGTGAATTTAAGAGACGCGGGCGACCCCGTTGAATGCGCCGCGGCGTATGATAAGCAGGGCGCCGACGAGCTCGTTTTACTCGATATTATGGCGAGCCACGAGGGAAGAAGCACGATGATTGATATCGTTGAGCGTGTTGCCGAACAGGTATTTATTCCCTTTACGGTAGGCGGCGGTATTAAAACCGTTGACGATTTCAAAGAGCTTCTCAGAGCGGGCGCGGATAAAATATCGGTTAATTCAGCCGCGGTAAGAAATCCTGCGCTGATTAACGAGGCTGCGTATAAATTCGGCTCTCAGTGCGTTGTGTGCGCTATCGACGCAAAAAGAAACGGCGATAGCTGGGAGGTTTACCTCAACGGGGGAAGAGTTCCTACGGGAATTGACGCGGTTAAATGGGCGCGCGAGGCTGAAAAAAGAGGAGCGGGAGAGATACTCCTTACCTCTATGGACTGCGACGGACAGAAAACGGGCTACGACGTCGAGCTTACAAGAACTGTAAGCGAGAATATCGGTATACCCGTAATCGCCTCGGGCGGTGCGGGAAAGGCTGAGCATTTTCTCGACGTACTGACCGAGGGCAGAGCGGACGCCGTGCTTGCCGCAAGCCTTTTCCATTTTAACGAGCTGCCCGTACCCGAACTTAAAAAATATTTAAGAGAAAACAATATATCGGTGAGAATATGAAAAAAGCTATTATAATTTCAGTTGTTATACTTCTTATAATTGCAATCGGAGCGGGGGTGTATTTCCCCATAGCGAAATCGCAGGGAACCTTCAGCGAGGGGAACGCCGCTCAGTACAGCGTAGCGCAGACTCCTGCTCTTGATACAAGCCCTATTAAGGGTAAAACCGTTCTCTTTTTAGGCTCATCCGTAACCTACGGCTCAGCCGCAGAGGGCGAGAGCTTCGCGGATTATCTTGAAAAGCGCGACGGTATTAAGTCGGTTAAAGAGGCTGTTTCGGGAACCTGCCTTGTCGATACGGGTAAGAATTCCTATGTATCAAGACTTAAAAAGCTTGATAAAAGCCTTAACCCCGATATTTTCGTGTGTCAGCTTTCAACTAACGACGCTACGAAGAAAAAGCCGCTCGGTAAGGTGAGCGACGGCTACTATGAAGAGGACTTTGATACAAAAACCGTTGCGGGTGCTATCGAGTTTATTATCTCATACGTTGATGAAAACTGGGGTTGTCCGATTATTTTCTATACGGGAACGAAGTACGACAGTAAGCAGTACGAAAAAATGGTAAATCTCCTCTATGAAATTCAGGATAAATGGGGAATAATCATTCTCGATTTATGGAACGACGAGGATATGAACGCCGTTTCAGAGGAGGATTATAAGCTCTATATGGCTAACGGTATCCACCCGACAAGGGCGGGTTACCGCGACTGGTGGCTTCCGAAATTTGAAGAACTGCTTTATACGGTAGGTGAAGAAAATGAAGAATGAAAACGAGAGAATTGAATGCTGTGAGACTACCCACGTTCATAAGGATTTACTAAAAACCGTAAACGAAAAAATGCCCGATGAAACCGAGCTTTACGATTTGTCGGAGCTTTTCAAGGTATTCGGCGACTCAACGAGAATAAGAATTCTTTTCGTCCTCTTTGAATGTGAGGTATGCGTCTGCGACCTCGCCGAGGCGCTTAATATGACTCAGTCGGCTATATCCCATCAGCTTAAAATCCTTAAACAGAACAAGCTCGTAAAGAGCCGCAGGGACGGAAAAAGCGTTTTCTACTCCCTCGCCGACTCCCACGTAAGAACGATTATATCCCAGGGCTTCGAGCATATTGAAGAATAAAAAACCGCCGTAAGGCGGTTTTTTATTATCTGCTTTCGTAGTCGGCGTTGATGCTTTCGCACCAGTTTTCTTTGAGCTTTTTTCCTGAACGCATATTTCCTACCGCTTTTGTTACCGCCTCGTAAACTATCTTTGTACCCATTTCGTCGGCGTGGTAGTTTACCGCTCTGTCGGGAGCGATTCCGTAGAAGCCCGCGGTTTCAACCGCGTCGATGTTCGCGCCTATGAAGAGGAATTCCCAGCCGAGCTCCTTTTTCTTACTAATCATTCTTTTAACCTGCTCGGAGCAGTACCGCGTGCTTGCGTTTTCCATACCGTCGGTAATGATTACGAACATCGTATGCTCGGGTACGTCCTCCTTTCTTACGTATCTGTGAATATCCGAAATCCGGTCTACGGTTATTCCGATAGCGTCGATAAGCGCCGTGCAGCCGCGTACGAAGTACTCCTTATCCGTCATCGGCTTAATCTCGTCAAGGCTTATCCTGTCGTGGAGCTTTTCGATATTGCTGTCGAAAAGAACGGTGGTTACAAAGCATTTTCCGTCCTCCTTCTTCTGCTTTTCAATAAGCGAGTTGAAGCCGCCGATTGTGTCGCTTTCAAGTCCTGCCATTGAGCCCGAGCGGTCAAGGATGAATACGAGCTCCGTAATGTTGTTTTTAGTCTTTGTCATTGTAAATACCTCCAAAAAATTAATGTGACTGTTTGGTTTCTTACCTTACAGCCACATTATATATCTTCGGTATTCTCTTTTGGTCGCCTGACGGGCGACATTTTTATGCGCCTAATAAATTCTGGTCGTAGGCGAAAAGCGCCTCGTTAATTTCGTAAATATTATAATTTCCCTTTGTCACAAAGTATTCGATAATAATATCAAATTTAAAGCTGTGGGAAAGCGAGTAGCCCGCCTTCATAAGCATTTCCTTAAATTCGGGGAGGGGAAGCTCAAGCGCAACCGCGAAGGCTACCGCCGTCTGTTTACTCGGGCGGTACTGCGGATTTGAGCGTATTTTAGAAAACAGTTTGCGGTCAATATTCGCTTTTTTATAGCATTCGCTGTCCTTCATACCCTTTTCGTCAATCTTCCTTAATAGCATTTCGGAAAAGCTTTCGTCAACCTCAATTTCAATTTCCTCGTCAGCAGAGGCGTATTCCGAGGTGCATAAATCATCGGCAAACGCCTTTCCCGTCGCCCGTTTCGGCATTTTTCCGAAAAATGAAGGAAGAGGGGCGTTTTCACTCAGAATACTCCTGTTTTTATCAATATGAGACTCGGCGTAGTTGTCGTCGATATACTCGTCAATTTCGCTGAATATTTTTGAGCCCGCGATAAAGGACGCCTTATTAAATACGACAATGTATACGAGCATCTCGTTATCCATAAGAAAAGACGAGATAACGTCAACAGCCGCCTTAAAGCCCTTATCTACGGGATATCCGTAAACGCCCGTTGAAATAAGCGGAAACGCAACGCTTTCGCACCCGAGCTCCTTAGCCTTTAAAAGTGAATTCAGGTAGCAGTTTTTAAGAAGACTTTCCTCGTTATCATTACCGCCGTGCCATATAGGGCCTACGGTATGAATAACGTATTTTGCGGGGAGGTTATAGCCCTTAGTAGCCTTAGCCTCGCCGACCTCGCAGCCGCCGAGGGTTTTACATTCCTCTAAAAGCTCTTTCCCCGCCGCGCTGTGGATAGCGCCGTCAACTCCGCCCCCGCCGAGGAGGGTTTTGTTCGCGGCGTTCACTATCGCGTCGCATTTAATTTTTGTAATATCCTGTCTTATAATCTGAAGAGGCATTTATTTTATCCTTTCAGGATGGTTAGTAAGTTTCCATACCTTGTTGTTTATAGCCTTAGTCATCGGCTTTGCCATAACGTTCATAACCGCAGCGCATACAAACGTACTTATAAGGAAGAAAAGCGCCGTGTATCTTTTGGGAACTCCGTCGAATAACGACGGGAAAGCGAAAAATACCGTAAAGCCTACCGACTGAGCTAAATACAGCGGAAGGCTCGCTTTTCCGAGAAAGATGCTGAGAGAGTTATTGAAGAGATTTCCCGAATAGGTAACGGTACTGAACGAAAGCGTTACTGCTACCGCGAGGAAATAGAAGATGTGAAGCTCATATTTTTCGCTCCATTTTGAAAAGCTGTATAAAACGGGAAGGATATAACAGGTAGCTTCAATTACTGTAAGAAATACTCTGTCTGCCTTTTTGAAGTCCATATTTTTAAGTTTGTTTGAAACCTCGAAGCAGAACGCTCCGCCGCACATTTCCGCAAAAGCCCTTGCGTACGGCTTTGATACAATATCGTTAAAAACAAATCTTTCAACGCCGCCTAGCTTACCGTTTGCGTGAATAAGGTATCCGAGAACGATTACGGTAATAAGCGGACACGCAAGCTTTGTAAACTTATCCTTAAATCTGAGAATAAGCGGAAAGATAATCAGCATCATCCACAGCATAGCCGCTATATACCACTCGGGCGTGATAATAGCTCTGCTCGCCTGAATGCCCGATTTCTGAAGGAAAAATAGATTGGGTATAGTATCAGCGAGCATAACCAGCTTTTCGTGAAGATTCGGCATATGACGGAAAACGAGCATAATAAATTCCGCTGTAAACGCAATAAAATGAAGCGGAAATACGCCCATAAACTTTCCGTACATAAAATACTTAGTTGACTGAATTATCGGCTTGTCTCTGTATTTAAGCGAGCTTTTTGCCATAAGCCAGCCCGATACAAGATAAAAAAACTCAACGCCGATTTTTCCGTTTGCAAAAAACGAAAAGACGGTAGTTGTTTCTATATCAAGCCTGTTATTGATATGATAAAGAATAACAAGCATACAGAAAACGAAACGCATAAATTCAATCGTCCCGTTACGTTTAAATTGCTTTTGCATAATAACTCTCCCTGTTAATCTTTTTATTATTATAGTAAAAATCAGTTATGATTACAATATTTTTATTAAATTTTACTTTTATACCGCTTTGTGTTACAATACCCTCGGTGGTTAAATGAACATAGGAAATTTAAAATTTGATAATATAGCTTTTCTTGCTCCTATGGCGGGAATTGCGGACAGGGCATTCCGCGAGCTTTGCGCCGAACACGGCGCGGCGTATACGGTAACCGAGATGGTTTCCTCAAAGGGACTTACGATGGGCGACAGAAAAAGCGGCGAGCTTCTCACTATCGGGAGCGAGCGCCCCTGCGCGGCGCAGATTTTCGGCGACGACCCCGAAATTATGGCAAAGGCGGCGGTTAAATGCCTTGAATACAGCCCCGAGGTTATAGATATAAATATGGGCTGTCCCGCGCCGAAGGTCGCTATGAACGGGGGAGGCGCAAGCCTTCTTAAAAATCCGCCGCTCGCCTTCGAGGTTATAAAGGCGGTAGCCGAAGCGGTGGAAATCCCCGTAACCGTAAAAATAAGAACGGGCTGGGACGGGGAAAGTATCGTTGCAACCGAGCTTGCCGAACTCGCTGAAAAGGCGGGAGCCGCGGCGATTGCCGTTCACGGGAGAACGAGAAAACAGATGTATTCGGGCGAGGTCGATTATAAGACTATCGCTGACGTGAAAAAAGCGGTATCAATACCCGTTATAGGAAACGGCGATATTACCGACGAGCAAAGCGCCGCGCTTATGCTTGAAAAAACTAACTGCGACGCGCTTATGATAGGAAGGGGAGCGCTCGGTAATCCGTGGCTCTTCCAGAGAATTAACGCTTATCTCGGCGAGTGCAGAGTTCTTCCCGAGGTCGGCGTAAGTCAGAAAATGGCTACAATGCTCAGGCATATTGAAAGGATAATAGAATACAAGGGCGAATATACCGCTATGCGCGAGGCGAGACACCACGCGGGCTACTATACGAAAGGGCTTCGCGGGGGCGCGGCGCTCAGACGTGAGATTTGCACCTTTGAGTATTTTGAGCAGCTTCAGGAGCTTGCGTTTAAAGTCGTAAAGGAAAACGAATAATGATACTAAAAAACTGCACCTTTTACAATGAATTTTTTGAAAAGGAATTCGGCGACATAAAAATTGAAAACGGAAGAATTAAAGAGATAGGCTTTTTCCCCGAAAACGGCGAGGATATGAGCGGTAAGATTATTCTGCCGGGCTTTGTCGATATTCATATTCACGGCGCGGGCGGGGGCGACACGGCGGATAATTCAGCCGAGGCGCTTGAAAAAATGGGCGCCTATCTTGCAAAAAACGGTGTTACCTCGTTTTGCCCGACTACTATGTCGCGCCCCGTTAAAGAGCTTATTAAAACCGCAGAATTTATAGCGGGATATAAGCGAAGCGGCGGCGCAAAAATAGCGGGAATTAACTTTGAGGGACCGTTTATTTCAAAAGAAAAGCGCGGCTCGCAGAATCCCGAATATATAACAGAGGGAACGGGCGAAGCCCTCGACGCTTTATATGCTGCGTCTCGCGGACTTATGAAGCTTATTACAAGAGCGCCAGAGGCGTTTGAAAGC
>CAMVRG010000103.1 GCA_947169815.1 uncultured Clostridia bacterium
TAGCTCAGCTGGGAGAGCACCTGCCTTACAAGCAGGGGGTCATAGGTTCGAGCCCTATTGCGCCCACCATACGCGGCCGGGTAGTTCAGCTGGTTAGAATGCCAGCCTGTCACGCTGGAGGTCGACGGTTCGAGCCCGTTCCGGGTCGCCAATTTTGCTGATATGGCTCAGGCGGTAGAGCGCATCCTTGGTAAGGATGAGGTCACCGGTTCAAATCCGGTTATCAGCTCCAGAACTCCTGAAACTGTTTTACAGTTTCGGGGGTTTTATTTTTTATAAAATACCTGAAGCCGAAGCCTCAGGTATTCTATATTTACGGTTTTAAAAGCTTTCCCTTCTTAAGAAGTTTGAGCATTTTTGTGTTCTGCGCAGGAGTTCCCTCGTAATCGTCAATCTTATTTTTCGCTGCTATCTTCTTTCTGTAAGAAAATGAAGATTCCGCACCGATTGCTTCAAGAGCGTCTACGATTGAATTTGTATTTCCCGTATACTTTTTGAAGTATTTTTTGTCGTTACTCGGCTTACTTTCCTCATAATCAATCCACGGACAGTAGCCCCAGTGAGTAAAGCCTCTGTCTTTAAGTTTTGACTCAACTACTCCCCACTTATGACCCTTAGCCTCGATAACCTTTCCGTTTCCGATATATACAGCGACGTGGCCGCTTCTGAAAACGAGAACGCCGGGTACCTCGGGAAGAGAAGAAATCTTTCCCTTTTTCTTACAAACGGCAAGCATACCGTTTGCGCTGACGTCCTGAGAGGCATTATATACCGGGTTTGAGTTTATGCTCTTTGACCAGAGGTAGCCTTTGATAAGACCTACGCAGTCGAATACTCTTGTATTAAGCTGGCTTGCGGGGCATTCCCACTGATACTGGCTCGGATACTGCTTTTTCTTGGCGCGGTAAAGCGCTTTGGTAGAAATCTGGCCGTAAGTTCCGTACCAGTAGGGATGGCCGAGCATAGCCTTAGCGTACTTTACAAGTCCTTTATTAGTTTTAGCCACAGGTATTATCCCCCTTTGGTTCAATATTCATAACCGCTGAGAGCCCGGCGGCGAGCGCAGATACGGCAAGTCCCGCAAGGGCGCTTTTTACAGCCGCTCCCTCCTCGCTGAAATCAATCAGTACAAGGTTTACGGCTATGTACGCGAGGGCTGACTGAATAAAGGTTCTCAGTATCCTCTGTAATCCGTCTTTTGTAATCTGCATTTAAACGTCTCCTTTTTCAAGGTCCTCAACTCTGTGGTTGAGAACCTTAATCTTCTCCTCTATTATAGGTATTCTCAAAGCGAAATTATTGTGCGTGTCCACCTTGTTTTCAAGCTGCTGTATTCTGTATGCGGTAAGCTTTGACGAGGTGAGAATACCGCCGAAGGTCCCCGAAAGAGTACCTATAAGAGCGAGAAGAGCTACTAAAATTTCACTGTTCAAATTATCACCTTATTAAGTTTTTCTGAGACGTTTTTATTATAGAACATTTGTTTTCGACGGGCAAGAGTAATCGGTTTACAGTACATATAACCGAACTTTAATATAGGTTGTAAAGTATATAAAAGCTATAAGGCTTTACATTTTATGATTTTAAAGTATAATAAAATTATAAAGTTTAATGAGGTGAATGTATGAAAAGGATTGTTTCATTATTGCTCAGCTTTGTATTAATTTCCGCTTCCCTTCTCGCGTGCTGCGAACAGGCTTTTGCCGAGGACGGCGGATACTATCTTTTCGCCTATTTTACGGGTAACGCCCGGGACGAGCAGCAGGTTCGCTTTGCGGTATCTGATAACGGGCTTGATTTCAAAGCGCTTAACTCTAACCGCCCCGTTATTACTCAGACAAAGGGCACTAAATGCTCGCGCGACCCTTATATTTTCAAGGGCAAAGATAACTATTATTACATTATAGCAACCGATATGGACGCTTCTACGGGTAACTGGTGGGATAACTCAAACACCTTCGTTTTATGGCGTTCAAAGGATTTAATAAACTGGGGCGACGAGTTTATATTCAATATGTACGATATGTACGAACGTCTCGGTCTTACGGGTACGATTCACTGCACCTGGGCTCCGCAGGTAATCTGGGACGGCGACGCCGAAAAGTATATGGTGTATTTTGCGCTTGCCGACGATGGCATTTCAAATTCAGGCTCTCAGCAGATGTATTATATGTACACGAGCGACCTTATGGATTTCTCAAAATACGAAACGCCTCAGCTTTTATATAAGGCTCCGACTCAGTCAGCTATCGACGGCGATATTGTTTATAATGAAAGCGAAGGGCTTTATTATCTTTACTATAAGGACGAGAGTAACGCTACAATTTGTTACGTTACAAGCGACAGATTAAACGGCGGATATTCGTCTGAGCCCGTAAAGGTATTCAGCGGCGAAACGGCGCTTGAGGGCTGTAACTGTCATTTTGTAAACGGAAAGCTGACTATGCTCGCCGACGCTTATACAAGCAATTATTTTGTCGCTATGCAGTCGGACGATTATAAATCCTTTAACCTTCTACCGTTTGAGAGCTATTCAGTAAACCACCTTTCGCCCCGTCACGGCTCGGTAACGGAAATTACCGAAAGTCAGTACAAGGCGCTTTCGGATAAGTTCGGGGTAAGCGACTATACCGATATTCAGTATAAGCTGACGGATAAATACAGCGCCGAAACTTCGTGGGACTGGCACACCTACAAGGATGCAAGCGCGCATTATTTCGATATTGCGACAACGACGAAAACCGAAATAGGAAACGGCAGGGCTTCGCTTGATAATTCAAATATTTTTATCGGCGAAAACGCGGTGCACTCGCTCATATGTAAAAACAATTATACGCTGAGCTTTAAGTTCAGTATTAACAGAATTAAAACCGCAAAAATATTCGCCATAGCTTCTGACAGCTACGACTATATAGCATTATTCGACAACGGCGATTTTCTTATTAACGGCACAAAAATCGACAAACTTTCCTTTAATGCCTACACGGATTATGCGCTTCATTTAACCTATGACGGAAATACGGTTAAGCTATATATAGACGGCGTTAAGAAATGCGAGACTCAGGCGGATATAGACTTCCCCGCGCTCGGAAACGCGGGTTATATCGGACTCGGCTATTCAGACTTAAACACACCGAGAAGAATCAGCGCCGTTTACTCCTCGATAAGATTCAGAGACAAGGCTCTCAGCGAAAAGGAAGTATCTGACGAATACAACTATAAAGAGCCTGCGCCGACTCCCGTAAAGCCTCCGACGCCCTCCCCCGCTCCTAAGATTACCGTGAAAACCGCAACAATAAAAAAAGCCGCAGGCGGCAAAAAGAGTTTTACGGTGTATTTCAAAAAGCTCAGCGGAATTACGGGATATCAGTTACAGTATTCTGCGAACAAGTCCTTTAAAAAGTCAAAGACCGTAAATCTCAAAAAATCGCTCACTAAAAAGACAGTCAAAAAGCTAAAAGGCAAAAAGAAATACTATATCCGTCTTCGCGCTTACAGAAAATACAACGGAAAAACCTACGTCGGAAAATGGTCAAAGACAAAAACCGTCAAGACAAAATAAAAAAACGCCGCAGAACACGCGTTCTGCGGCGTTATATTTTTACTCGGTTGTTGAAGCAGGGGCGGTAGTTGCAGTAGTTTCGGTTACTACCTCGTCCTGCGCCGTTGTCATTTCAGCCTTAGCGACAAGTCCCGTTTTATCAAGATGGGTTACCTGGGTAGTTTTATCGAAAAAGCCCATATCGGTAAGAAGCTGAAGCACCTCGAAATTATAGAAATTAGAATCCTCGTCGTCAACTATAATCTCATAAGCCGTCGGGCTCGGGTCCTCGTATTTAAGCGCGTTCTGAAGCCCCTCGATACCGTTAACCTCAATACCGTCAACGAAAATATAAGTTTCCTTAACAACGATAGTTCCCTTATACTTTTCTACAAGATCCTCGGTTGTCGATTCGGTAGTCTGCTTAGCGGTAGTTTCCTTCTCGCCGAAGGTAATGTTTCCCGTATAGTAAAGTCCCGCGAAAACAGCGGCAAGAACAACAATAACGGCTATAATAATATAGGGCTTTTTACTGCTTTTCTTCTCTTTTTTAAAGCGGTGGCGAACGAGGGTCGGTCTCGCCTCGCCCGCGTGAGTTTCGTTCATCTCGTACGCGTCGGTTTTCTCCTCAAAGGACACGTCGCCCTTCTTATGAACTACAAGCGGAGAATCAAGCGTTACGCCGTGCTCCTTATTGAACTCTTTTATCTCATCATTCAGGCTCTGATTTTTTTTCTCTTCATTATTTACATCACTCATAATTTGCACCTTTTGTAATCATTTTGTAATATAATATCATATTTTAATGCATATTTCAATAAAATATTGAATTTATATAATTAAGTTGATATAATTATATTGAATTCATTTATCCGGAGGAATAATATGCGTATTTTAACTTTCGATATCGGCGGCGCATTTATCAAATACGGTATTTGTAACGAAAAGTTCAGAATGCTTGAAACTCATAAAATCCCGACCGAGGCTGAAAAAGGCGGTCAGGACTTAATTGAGCGCATAATAGGTATTGTTGAGAGTTATAAAAAGATTGACCGCGTTGCGGTTTCAACCGCGGGTCAAGTTGACAGCGAGAACGGAATAGTAGTTTATTCAACGGGCAAAATCCCCTATTATACGGGAATGATGGTTAAAAAGCTCATTGAAAACAAAACGGGTATTCCTACCTTTGTTGAAAACAACGTAAACGCAGCGGCTATGGGCGAGGCTCAGTTTGGAGCGGCAAAGGGTTATAACGACTTTATCTGTCTTACCTACGGTAACGGAATAGGCGGCGCTATTTACCTTGGCGGCAAGCTTTATAAGGGCGCGGGTTCCTCTGCGGGCGAGCTCGGTCATATGATTACTCACGCGGGCGGTAAGCAGTGTAACTGCGGCGGCGAGGGCTGCTATGAATGTTACGCCTCGGCTAAAGCGCTCGAAAACGCAATAAACAGAGTTTCGGAAAAACCGCTCGACGCGTTTCAGATTTTTGAAAAGGAAAATTTTGAAAAGCCCGAAATCCGTTTTGAAATAGATAAGTGGATTGACGAGATAATAATCGGCTTAATCAATATTATATATACCTTTAATCCTCCGCTTATCGTTCTCGGAGGCGGAATAATGAACGAGGACTACATTATTGATTTAATCGACAGAAAGATTTATAACAGACTTATGGACAATTACCGAAAGGTCAATATAGTTCGTTCCCGTCTCGGTAACGACGCGGCGCTTCTCGGCGTAGCATATCAGGCGGCTAATATTAAATAATGAAAAAAGAAACAAAAGAAAACACGTTTATAAAAGGAATAACCGACGGAATACCAATTTGCCTCGGCTACCTTTCGGTAGCCTTTGCATTTGGTATTTTTGCTGTTTCAAACGGACTTACGAGCGCCGAGGCGGTTTTAATCTCTATGACTAACGTAACCTCGGCGGGACAGCTCGCCGCAGTTCCTATTATGGTATCTGGCGGAACGCTTATTGAGCTTGCGCTCTCTCAGTTCATAATTAATCTCAGGTACGCGTTAATGAGCGTATCGCTCTCACAGAAATTTGATAAATCGGTAAGGCTCGCAGACAGATTTATTATCGCGTTTATTAATACCGACGAGGTATTCGCAGTCGCCTCCTCAAAAAACGAGGTAGGAAAGGCGTATATGTTCGGGCTTATTCTTACCCCGTACATAGGCTGGAGCGCGGGAACGGCAATCGGCGCAATAGCGGGTAACATACTCCCCGCGATAGTTATATCGGCGCTCGGTATTGCGATTTACGGTATGTTTATCGCGATAGTTGTACCGCCTGCAAGAGAGAATAAGCATATACTTTTCTGCGTTATACTTGCGATAATACTTTCCTGTTTATACAGATACGTTCCCGTATTATCGAAGGTACAGTCGGGCTTTACAATTATAATCTGTTCGGTTATTGCAAGCGTGGCTGCGGCGCTTCTCTTTCCCTTTGAAAGCGGAATGGAGGGCGAAAATGAGCTTTGATTTATTTCTCCCCTACCTTGCGGTAATGGCGGGAGTTACCTATCTTGTAAGAGCAATTCCGCTTATACTCATAAAAAAGAAAATCGAGAATAAATTCATACTCTCGTTTTTACACTATATGCCCTACGCGGTACTAACGGTAATGACCGTACCCTCAGTATTCTACGCTACAGAAAGCGTAATAAGCGCGACGGCGGGAGTGGCGGTTGCGCTCATTCTCGCTTACTTTAAAAGAGGGCTTCTTACCGTCGCTATCGGCGCCTCAGGCGCTGTACTGATTGCGGAGTTTATAATTAAATACTTAGCATAAAAAAACGGAGCAAACGCTCCGTTTTTTGTGTTAAAGAATTAAGCAAGGATAAACTTTCTGAATATCTTTTTACCCTTTTTGATTACTACGCCCTCTTTGAGGTCGTCCTTATCAATAGAGGTCCACACATCGGTAATCTTATTATCGTTTACCGAAACGCCGCCCTGCTGGATAAGGCGTCTTCCCTCGCCGTTTGATTTAATCATTTCGCCCTTAACCATAAGCGAAAGAACTGTAATTTTTCCGTCCTCGCCGAAATCGGAGTCATTCACCTCGGTTGTAGGCATATTGCTATCGTCGGCGCCGCCCGCGAAAAGCGCTCTCGCGGTATCCTGAGCCTTCTTTGCTTCTTCCTCGCCATGAACGAGCTTAGTAAGCTCGAACGCAAGGATTTCCTTTGCAGTATTGAGCT
>CAMVRG010000104.1 GCA_947169815.1 uncultured Clostridia bacterium
GGACCGTCCGCGAGAAGCTATCAGCTTAGCCTTCCCAAGTTTACGCTTATCGGCGCAACAACAAGAGCGGGTCAGATTTCGGCTCCTCTTCGTGACCGTTTCGGCGTAATACTCAGGCTTGAGATGTATAAAAACGAGGAGCTTGCTAAGATAGTTAAGCGTTCCTCGGGTATACTCAATATTCCTCTTGACGACGAGGGCGCTCTTCAGATAGCGAGCCGCTCGCGCGGAACTCCGCGTATTGCCAACCGTCTTCTTAAGCGCGCAAGAGACTTTGCCGAGGTTAAGTATGACGGCGTTATTACAAAGGAGGCCGCCTCTGAGGCTCTCGCTTCAATGGAGATTGACGAGCTCGGTCTCGATTCAATAGACAGACGCCTTCTTACGACAATGATAAGAAATTATAACGGCGGTCCTGTAGGACTTGAAACTATCTCCGCCGCTATCGGCGAGGAGAGCGTTACTATCGAGGACGTGTACGAGCCCTATCTTATGCAGATAGGCTTTCTTGCGAGAACTCCGAGAGGAAGGCAGGTTACGCCTGCGGGATATAAGCATTTAGGCATTGAGTTTAACGGCGGTTCATCCGCACAGGAAAAGCTTGATTTATAACAGTTACTGAAAGGAAATAATTATGGGAAGATTATTCGGAACAGACGGCGTAAGAGGAATTGCAAACGAGGATCTGACTAACGGGCTTGCTATGAAAATAGGCGCCGCTGCCGCGACGGTATTATTAAAGGAAGCAAAAAGCGCAAAGCCTACCGTTCTTATCGGTAAGGATACGAGAGCCTCGGGCGATATGCTTGAAGCCGCTCTTACCGCGGGACTCTGTTCGGTCGGCTGTAACGTTCTTTCGGTCGGCATAGTTCCTACCCCTGCAGTTGCGTATCTTGTAAGCAAGTATGAATGTGAGGCGGGTATAATGATTTCCGCGTCTCACAATCCCTGCGAGTATAACGGAATAAAGATTTTTCAGAAAACGGGATATAAACTTGATGACGCTATTGAAGAGGAAATCGAGGCTATTATTCTTGACGGCGCAGAGCCTATTGACCATAAAACGGGCGGCGAAGTAGGTAACAGACTTTATTCAAAAACCGCCGTTAAGGATTATATTAACCACGTTGTTTCTACAACCGATACCCGCTTTGACGGTATGACTATCGCGCTTGACTGCGCTAACGGCTCAGCCTCAGTATGCGCTAAGGAAATATTCACAGCCCTCGGCGCTAAGTGTATTATGCTCAGCGATACTCCCGATGGAGTTAATATCAACGACGGCTGCGGCTCAACTCATCCCGAGGAGCTTATGCGCTTTGTAAGAACCGCGAGCCTTGACCTCGGACTTGCCTTTGACGGCGACGCTGACAGAATGCTTGCCGTAGACGAAAACGGCGAGCTCGTTGACGGAGATAAGGTTATAGCTATCTGCGCTAAGCGTATGAAAGAGGAAGGCAGACTTAAAAAGGATACCGCGGTTGTAACCGTAATGAGTAATATGGGCTTCTTTAAGTTCTGTGATGAAGAGGGTATAAACTGCGCAAGAACTGCTGTGGGCGACCGCTACGTTCTTGAAAAGATGCTCAAGGACGATTACAATATCGGCGGCGAGCAGTCGGGACATGTTATTTTTCTTGACTATGCTACAACGGGCGACGGCGAGCTTTCGGGCGTTCAGCTTATTGAAACCGTTGTTAAAAGCGGTAAAAAGCTCTCCGAGCTTGCTTCGGTTATGACAGTTTATCCTCAGGTTCTTATTAACGTTAAGGTATCTCCCGAGGGTAAGAAGAAATATAATAACGACGAATATATTATAGCCGCTACCCAGAAGGCTGAAATGGAGCTTATGGGCGACGGACGCGTACTCGTGCGCGTAAGCGGAACCGAGCCGCTCGTAAGAGTTATGCTCGAGGGTAAGGATATAGACCATATTCAGAAGCTCGGCGAAGATATCGCCGCGGTTGTAAAGGAAAGATTATCGTAATGCGTGTTGCTGACGGATGGAGGGACTATGAGCTTCTCGACTGCGCGTCGGGAGAAAAGCTTGAACGCTGGACGAGAGAAATATTAATCCGTCCCGACCCTCAGGTAATATGGAAAAGTGAAAAAGAGCACCGTATGTGGGCTCAGCCCTCCGCTAAGTATTTCCGCTCAAGAACGGGCGGAGGTCAGTGGAAGATGTATCGGCGTATGCCCGCTTCATGGCAGGTAAGATATAAGGATTTAACCTTTAATATCAAAACTATGGGCTTTAAGCACACGGGGCTTTTTCCCGAGCAGGCTGTTAACTGGGACCTGGTAAGAGAGCTGATTAAAAACAGCGATAAGGAACAGGTTAAAGTACTCAACCTCTTTGCCTATACGGGAGCGGCAACCGTTGCCTGCCTTAAAGAGGGCGCCGCGGTAGTCCACGTTGACGCCTCAAAGGGTATGACCGCGTGGGCTAAGGAAAACGCTGAGGCGAGCGGTGTATCGGATGGTGACGTTCGATGGATAGTTGACGACTGTCTGAAATTCGTTCAGCGCGAAATAAGGCGCGAAAATAAATACGATATTATTATTCTCGACCCGCCCTCATACGGCCGCGGACCGAGAGGCGAGGTCTGGCACCTTGAGGACAGCCTTTACGATTTTATGAAAACCGTTGAACAGGTGCTTTCCGACGAGCCAATCGCGATTATACTGAATTCATATACGACGGGGCTTTCTGCTTCCGTTATGAAATACATACTTGACGAAACAGTTACTAAAAAACGTAAAGGCGCTGCGACTGCTGACGAGATAGGACTTCCCGTAACGGCGAGCGGCGGTGTTCTGCCTTGCGGCGCTACGGCTGTGTGGACAGCTGAATAATATATGAGCATTATTGAATTTGAAGACGTTACCTTTTCATATTTTGTTGATGAGGACGACGGAAGCACAAGGGAAAAACCCGTGCTGAAAAATTTTAATCTTAAAATTGAAAAAGGCTCCTTTGTTGCAATTCTCGGTCATAACGGCTCGGGTAAATCAACTATCGCAAAGCTGACTAACGGAATTCTTTTCCCGAATAAGGGAAGAGTAATTTCCTGCGGAATAGAAACGAAAGAGGACGACAGTATTTACGACGTAAGGCGTAATATCGGTATGGTATTTCAGAATCCCGATAACCAGATTGTATCCTCGATAGTTGAAGAGGACGTCGCTTTCGGCGTTGAAAACCTCGGGCTTCCTGCAGAGGAATGCAGAAGAAGAGTTGACGAAGCGCTTAAAACCGTAGGTATGTACGAGTTTAAGGATAACGCTCCGAGCAAGCTTTCGGGCGGTCAGAAGCAGCGGGTCGCCGTAGCGGGAATTATCGCTATGAAGCCTGAATGTATAGTTCTTGACGAGCCTACCGCTATGCTTGACCCGAGCGGAAGGCGCGAGGTTATGGATACGGTTATTAAGCTTAACCGCGAAGAGGGAATTACAATAGTTCTCATAACTCATAATATGGACGAGGCGGTAAAAGCCGACCGCGTTGTAATTATTGATAAGGGGAAGGTTATGCTCGACGGCGCGCCCGCCGAGGTGTTTTCTCAGATTGATAAGGTGCGCGCGCTTCAGCTTGACGTACCTCAGTCAACAATGTTAATTGATAAACTAAAGATAAAAACCGACTCAACCGTTCTTAATGCTGAGGAATGCGCTGAGGCGTTATATAAGGAATTACAGTAAAATGCCAATAATAGCAGCCCAGAATTTAACATTTCGTTATTCGGTCGGCACTCCGTTTGAGTGTACGGCTGTTGACGGTATTTCCTTTGAGGCAGAAAAAGGCGAAATTATAGGAATAATCGGTCATACTGGTTCGGGTAAATCTACCCTTATTCAGCATTTTAACGGACTTATTGAGCCTACCGAGGGTAAGATGTTCGTTCTTGATAAGGATATATGGGAAAAGGAAAACCGAAAGAAGATAAGAGACGTTCGTTTTACCGTAGGTCTCTGCTTCCAGTATCCCGAGTATCAGATATTCGAGGAAACCGTATTTGACGAAATTGCCTACGGTCCTAAGCAGATGGGACTCGACGAGGAGGAAATCAAAAGGCGCGTATATGAGAGTATGGAATATCTCGACGTTGACCGCGAGCTTGAAACTATGTCTCCCTTCGATATTTCGGGCGGTCAGAAAAGACGAGTCGCTATCGCTTCGATTATCGCGATGAAGCCTAAGGTTTTAATTCTTGACGAGCCCTGCGCAGGGCTTGACCCGAAAGCGAGAGACAGAATTCTGAATATGATAAAAGCATATCAGTCACAGGAGGGGAATACTGTAATTTTCGTTTCCCACTCGATGGAGGATATCGCTAAGCTTGCCGACAGAGTCCTTGTCCTCAATAAAGGCAGGGCGGTAATGTGCGGTACCGTAAACGAGGTGTATTCAAGGGGCGAGGAGCTTAAGAAAATGGGGCTCAACGTTCCCGAGATTACCGAAGTATTCCTTAAACTTAAAAATATGGGCATACCTTGCCGTACCGATATATATACGGTTGATGCGGCGGCGGAAGAATTCAGCCGTCTTAAATCGCTGAAGGAGGTGCAGTAATGCTCTCCGGTGTAACGATAGGTCAGTACTATCCGGGTAACTCGGTTATACATAAGCTTGACGCGAGAATGAAGATTATTCTTACTCTTACCCTTATGGTATGCGTATTTCTCTGTAAAAGTTTTATAGCCCTCGGTGTCTGCCTTTTATCAACGATTCTGATTTTACTTATTTCAAAACTTAATATTAAGGTAGTTTTAAAAGGCGTTAAGCCTATTATTGTAATTATTCTTATTACCTCGTTTTTAAATCTCTTTTACGGAACGGGCGAGCCGATAGCAAGCTTCTGGGTATTTAAGATTACAAGGGCGGGTATACATAACGCAGTTTTTATGTCATTCCGCGTTCTTATGCTTGTTATTATCGGCTTAATGCTTACGTATACAACAACCCCGACAAGACTTACCGACGCTATTGAAGCCCTTTTAAAGCCGCTCAATAAGGCGTTTAAGCTCGACGTTCATTCGTTCGCTATGACTATGACAATCGCGCTTCGGTTTATTCCGACTCTCGTTGAAGAGGTCGATAAAATAATGTCGGCTCAGAAATCGAGGGGAGCGGATATGGAAAGCGGCGGAGCGGTTAAGCGCGTCAAGGCTATCGTTCCCGTTATTATTCCGCTTTTCGTCTCGTCATTCAGGCGCGCAAGCGAGCTTGCTTACGCTATGGACTGCCGCTGTTACCGCGGCGGCGACGGAAGAACGAAGATGAACGCAATGCACCTTGAAAAAAGAGACTGGGCGGCGCTTATTCTTTGCATTATCTACGTTGCGGGAATTATTTTAATGAAGATATTTTTAAAGGCTGATATATGAGAAGATTGCTTTTTAAAATAAAATACGACGGAACTGAATACCACGGCTGGCAGGTTCAGGATAACGCCGTAACCGTGCAGGAATGCTTTCAGAACGCCGCCGAAAAGGTATTTTTATCGCGCCCTGACGTTAAGGGCTGTTCAAGAACGGACAGCGGCGTACACGCAAGCGAATACTTCGTATCACTTGATACGGATATGAATATAGAATGTGAAAACGCCGTGCTCGCCTTAAATACCTATCTTCCCGACGATATAGCCGCGGTTGAGTGCAGAGAGGTTCCTCTTGATTTTCATCCGCGTTACAGCTGTAAATCAAAAAGATATACATACAGAATTTATAACGGAAAAACAAGAAACCCGTTTTTAAGAAATTACGCTTACCATTACAGATGGAAGCTCGATGAGGAGTATCTCAATAAAGAGGCTCAGGCGTTTCTCGGCTCTCACGATTTTTCGGGCTTTTGCAGTATCAAAAGCGACGTTGAGGATACCATTAGAACTATTACCGACGTTAAGGTATACAGAAAAGACGATTCGGTTTATTTTGAGGTTGAGGGCGACGGCTTCCTATACAATATGGTAAGAATTATGGTCGGAACGCTTCTCTTTATTAACGAAGGGAAAATAAAAGAGGGCGAGCTCTCAGATATAATTGAGTCTAAGGACAGAAAAAAAGCGGGGAAGACCGCGCCTCCTCAGGGGCTCTGTCTTACAAAAGTAAACTATTAAACTCAGGTACATGATATGGCTTCTAACCAAAGAGAAAACGAAAGAAAAGCTAAAAAACTGAAAAAGCAGGCTAAGATTCAGCGTATTATATGGGGAATAATTATCCTCGTTACAATCGTTCTGATTGTAATGAAGGTTGTTGAGGCTGATTTTAACTCGATTAAGGATAAATATGTCGACGAAAACGGTAAGATTAATGTTACTGCCGATATTGAAAACGGAGTTTATCCCTATCAGCTCGACTCATCGTCTGACGTTAAGCTGTATTATCAGAGCGATAAGCACAACGTTCTTACAAGCTCGTCGTGTACGGTAATTAACCCAAAGGATACGGCTAATCTTAATCATTTTGTTCACGGCTTCGCTAACCCGATAGTTAAAACGGCGGGGAACTATTTTGTTACCTTCGACCAGGGCGCGACGAGGCTCAGACTTGATAATCTTAAAAAAAACGAGTTTGAAACCGAGAGCGAAAAGCCCGTGCTTTGCGCAGGT
>CAMVRG010000105.1 GCA_947169815.1 uncultured Clostridia bacterium
GTCTGGTTTGACGGCGCGAAGGGTGCCGACGCGAAGGCGTTTCACTATGACTGGGAGCGGTATTACAAGATTGTAAGAACGCTTCAGCCCAACGCGAATATAGCAATCTGCGGACCCGATATCCGCTGGGTAGGAAACGAGCAGGGAAAAGCGCGGAAAAGCGAATACTGCGTAGTGCCCGAATATCTTACGGTTGCTGAAACTATTGAGAAAAGCTCTCAGCAATCTGCGGATAAAAGCGTAAGCGCTATGCCCGCATCCTCGGACGAGGACCTCGGCTCACGAGAGCTTCTCTCAAAGCACGAATATCTTAAATGGTATCCTGCCGAGGTTGACGGTTCAATCCGCAAGGGATGGTTTTACCCCGGGCACGGAAAGGTCAAGAGCGTAAAAAAGCTATTTAATATCTATCTTAATTCAGTCGGAAATAACAGCTTTCTTCTTCTTAACGTACCCCCGAGCAAAAAGGGCGTAATAGTACGAAAGGATAAATCGAGGCTTAAAAAGCTCGGCGAGAAAATCAATTCAATTTATGCAAATCCCGTTTTGTCTCAGAATTTCGGAGAACTCAATAAGGAAACAGACGGCTATATTGAGTTTAATTTCGACTCGGAAAAAGACCTTAAATACGCGGTTTTACGCGAGGATATTACTAAGGGACAGAGAGTCGAAAAATTTGATTTGTACTTTATGAAGGAAAACGGAAAATATAAAAAAGCCTGCTCGGGAACGGTAGTCGGAATGAGAAAAATAATTCCCGTAAAGGGAAAATACGTTTCCGCGCTTCTTATAGTAAGACAGTCAAGGGGAGTCCCGTGCTTTAAAGAGATAGGCTTTTATATGTAGTATTGACTTTTCATTACTTAAAGTGTAGTATTTAGAAGATAGACTATTTTAAATAATAAGGATTATTTCTATATGGAAAAACAAAAGAAGCAAAACGGTCTGAATATTATAATTGTCGGCTGCGGCAGGGTAGGCATAACGCTTGTTGAACAGCTTACGGCAGAGGGCCACGATATTACCGTAATTGATAAGGACCCTGAAAGAATCAGTATGCTTACCGATTTGTACGATATTATGGGTGTAGTCGGCAACGGCGCTTCCTTCGGCGTACAGATTGAAGCGGGTATAAAAAACGCTAATCTTATTATTGCCGTAACCGAAAGCGACGAGCTTAATCTGCTTTGTTGTACCGTTGCAAGAAGAGTCGGCGACTGCGCGGCTATTGCCCGCGTTCGTGACCCCGATTATAATATTGAAATCGGCTATCTTCGCGAAAAACTCGGGCTGGCTATGATTATCAACCCGGAGCTTGAAGCTTCAAGGGAAATGGCAAAAATCCTCTGTATGCCCACTGCGCTTGAAATTGAATCCTTTGCTCACGGCCAGGCTGAGCTTATCAAGTTCAAGATTAAAAAGGGCAGCGTGCTTGACGGAATGTCGGTATCAACACTCGGCGCCAACAATGAAAATATTCTTGTCTGTGCTGTTGAGCGCGGCGAACGCGTGTTTATTCCGAAAGGCGACGATGTACTTATGGCGGGCGATATAGTTGCATTCGTTGCACCGCGTAAGGCTGCAAGAGCATTTTTTAAGAAAATCGGCTCAAAGTCGCATCAGGTTAAGGATACGCTTATAGTAGGCGGCGGAAGCACCGCATATTACCTTGCAAAACAGCTTATCCATCTCGGCACCAAGGTAACTATTATTGAAAAGAATAAGGAACGCTGCGAGCGCCTTGCAGACCTTCTGCCGAACGCCATAATCATCAACGGCGACGGAACCGACGAAGAATTACTTCGCGAAGAGGGTGTTGAAAGCGTTGAATCCTTCGTTCCTCTTACGGATAAGGATGAGGAAAATATTTTCCTTAATCTTTACGTAAACAGGGTAAGCAAGGCAAATATAAAGATTATTACAAGAATTAAGGCAATAACCTTTAAGGATATTATTGACAGCCTTGACCTCGGTTCGCTTGTATATCCGAGATATATTACAACCAGAGCCATTATTGCTTTTGTAAGGGCAAAAAAGGCTTCGCGTTCAAGCGGAATTGAAACGCTTTCGTATATTTTCAACCACAGGGTTGAGGCGATTGAATTCAGAGTTCAGGAAAACGTTCCCAATCTGACCGACGTTATGCTTATGGACCTTAATCTTAAAAGCAGCGTACTTATCACTTTCATCAACCGCCACGGCAAAATCATTATTCCGTCCGGTCAGGATTGTATTAAGCCCGGCGATACGGTAATGATTGCAACCACTCAAAAAGGATTTTCCGAGCTTACGGATATTTTGGATAAATAGTATGAATCTATCAATTATCAGAAGAATTTTAGGATATGTTTTAATTCTTGAAGCCGCGCTCCTTCTTCTGCCTACCCTTGTGGGTATCGTTTACGGCGAAAATGAGTTCATGGCTTATTTGATTGTGTCCGTAATATGCTTATTGTGCGGCGGTGCGTTGGGAATTAAAAAGCCCAAAAACACTGTGTTTTACTTAAAAGAGGGCTGCGTTGCTACTGCGCTTTCGTGGATTGTACTTTCGGTTTTCGGATGTTTTCCGTTTATGATTACCCGCGAAATACCGAAGTTTATTGACGCGCTGTTTGAAACCGTGTCCGGATTCACAACAACGGGTGCAAGCGTTGTTTCCAACGTTGAAGGCCTTGCAACCTGTACGCTGTTCTGGCGTTCGTTTACCCATTGGATTGGCGGTATGGGCGTGCTCGTGTTCATTATGGCGGTAGTTCCGCTTTCGGGCTCAAACATCAACCTTCTGCGTGCGGAAAGCCCCGGTCCGAGCGTTAGTAAGCTCGTACCCAAAATGCGTGAAACCGCGCGTTATCTTTACGTAATCTATATCGTTTTTACCCTTCTTGAGGCTCTGCTCCTCAAATTCGGCGGTATGAGCGTTGTTGATGCGTTAATGACCTCTTTTTCAACCGCGGGTACGGGCGGCTTCGGCATTAAGAACGATTCTGTCGGCGGTTATTCCTATTATATAAAATGGGTTGTAACCGTGTTTATGACGATGTTCGGCGTTAACTTTAACGCATATTTCTTAATCATTCGCCGTCAGTTCAAAAAAGCGTTCACAATGGAGGAATTGCGCTGGTATTTCGGTATTATTCTTATTGCAATCGGTGCGGTTTTCTTTGAACTTAAGGTTATGTCGCACGGCAACACACCCGATGCGCTGACGGATTCCGCCTTTCAGGTTGCTTCAATTATCACTACAACGGGATTTTCAACCGTTGATTTTGACACGTGGCACCAGCTTTCAAAAAGCTTGCTTCTCGGGCTTATGTTTATCGGCGCCTGCGCCGGCAGCACGGGCGGAGGAGTCAAAGTTCAGCGTATCGTTATTGTTATCAAAAACGCCTTCAGGGAGCTGCATTACTATATACATCCCAAAAGCATTAAAAAAATTAAAATGGACGGCAAGCCGCTTGATGAAAGCGTTATAAAAACTATCAACACCTATACGCTTACCGCTATAGGTATTATCGTGGTTTCGTTCTTTATCCTGTCCGCACAGGGCAATAATATGGAAACGAACTTTTCTGCGGTAATGGCGAATATCAACAACATCGGTCCCGGTTTTGACAAATGCGGCGCTGCGCAGAACTACGCGTTTTTCCACCCGCTTTCAAAGCTTGTGCTTATCTTTGATATGCTTGCGGGACGGCTTGAGCTCTATCCGATGTTAATTCTCTTTAACCCCAAAATCTGGCAGGAAACGCTCACACAGGGCAATCACAAACTCAAAAAAAGACTTCATAAATAAAAAGGAGGGCAGTGCATTATGGGCTACGTTAGCAGAATACTGACGCCGTTCAGGATAATAATTCTTGGCTTTGCCGGAATTATTCTTTTGGGCGCGCTTATTCTTATGCTGCCCGTATCCTCCGCCGACGGGGCTTCAACGCCGTTCGGCGACGCGCTGTTCACCGCAACCTCCGCAGTATGCGTAACGGGGCTTGTTGTGCGCGATACCGCAAGCCACTGGTCGCTTTTCGGCAGGGCGGTAATTCTTATTCTTATTCAGACAGGCGGCCTTGGCATAGTAACCGTTGCCGCTTCGTTTTCGCTTCTTTCGGGAAGGAAGATTTCGCTTGTTCAGCGCAGTACAATGCAAAAGGCAATATCCGCCCAGAAGGTCGGCGGAATAGTTGATTTAACAAAGTTTGTTATAATTTCAACCTTTGTAATTGAGCTTGCGGGCGCGCTTCTGCTTATGCCGTTTTTCATTAAGAGCTACGGCGCAAAGGGAATAGGTATGGCTGTGTTCCACTCGGTTTCCGCCTTCTGTAACGCAGGCTTTGACGTTATGGGCTCAAGCACCGGCGAATTCTCATCATTAACCTCGTTTACCGGCAACGTCGGCGTAAACGTAATTGTAATGCTTTTAATCTTCGTCGGCGGTATCGGCTTCCTTACGTGGGACGACGTTATCACCAACAAATTGAAATTCAAGCACTACAGGCTTCAGTCAAAGGTCGTTCTTGTTACAAGCCTGTTGCTTATCGTTTTTCCCGCGCTGATATTCTTCTTTTACGATTTGAAAGGGCTTCCGCTGAATGAACGCATACTTTCCTCGCTTTTCCAGTCCGTTACGACGCGAACGGCAGGGTTTAATACGGTTAATTTAAACACTATGACAGCGGCGGGGCAGTCAATAATGATTGTGCTTATGCTTATCGGCGGCTCACCCGGCTCAACTGCGGGCGGTATGAAAACAACAACAATTGCGGTTTTGATTGCAAACGCTCATTCGTGCTTCCGTCAGCAGGAGGACGCGCATTGCTTTAAAAGGCGTATTGATAACGACGCGGTAAGAACGGCGTCAACGCTGCTCCTTATGTATACCGTGCTATGCTTCGGCAGTGCGTCCGTTATCAGCATTTCGGAGGGGATTCCGTTTTATCAGTGCCTGTTTGAAACCGCCTCCGCAATAGGTACCGTAGGGCTTACGCTCGGCATTACTACTCAGCTCGGCGGGCTTGCGCAGGGCATATTGATTGTACTGATGTTTATCGGCAGGGTAGGCGGTCTTACGCTCATCTACGCCGCTTTGAAAAAAGAAAGAAATACAAATTCAAAATTGCCGCTTGAAAAAATAACGGTAGGATAGGAGTAAAAATGAAATCAATACTTGTAGTAGGGCTCGGACGTTTCGGTACGCATCTTGCGGCACAGCTCAATCGCCGCGGGCACCAGGTAATGGGAATAGATAAAAATGAGGACAGAGTTAACGAAACTATGCGTTATCTTACCGACGCGCAGATAGGCGACAGCACTAACGAGGATTTGCTCGCCGCGCTTGAGGTAAGCAGCTTTGACGTGTGCTTTGTAACTATCGGAAAGAACTTTCAAAGCTCGCTTGAAACCACAAGTATGCTTAAAGAGCTCGGCGCGCCGTTTGTTGTTTCAAGAGCTTCGTGCGACGCGCAGGAAAAATTCCTGCTCCGTAACGGTGCGGACGAGGTGCTGTATCCCGAAAAGCAGCTTGCTAAGTGGTCGGCAATCAAGTACGGCAGTAAAAATCTTCTTGATTATATCGTGGTTGATGAGGACACCGCTATTTTTGAAGTGGCTGTTCCCCTGCTCTGGATAGGGCACAGCGTAGGCAAAATTGACGTAAGAAAAAAGCATAGTATCAATATTATCGCCATTAAGCAAAACGGTAAGCTCAGCGGCCCTGTTATGCCCGATACCGTGCTTTCAAAGGATATGACGCTTTTGGTAATGGGCGATTACAAATCCGTCAGCAAATGCTTCCATCTTTAAAGAGCTATGCTCTTTACGCCTAACGCATGGAAACGCAGATAATTTAATAAAAATGTATAAATCACCTGTATAGGCTAATGCTTATTACAGGTGATTTTTTATGCTTTTAATGTGCGTCAAGGCGTTTCTTGTAGGCGGAATAATCTGCGTTATAGGTCAGCTTTTAATTGATATAACTAAAATGACTCCCGCGAGAATACTCGTTACCTTCGTGTGTCTCGGCGTAGTGCTCGGCGCCGTCGGCTTTTACGATAAGCTGATTGATTTTGCAGGAGCGGGCGCTATGATTCCCCTTACGGGCTTCGGAAGCGCTCTTGCAAAGGGAACAAGAGAGGCGATTGAAAAGGACGGGCTTATGGGGGTTATTACGGGGCCCGTAACGGCTATGTCGGGAGGCGTTACCGTAGCCGTACTTTCGGGACTTGTAGCGGCGTTTGTAACTAAGCCGAAGGATAAATAGGGAGTGATATTATGATTTCAAAAGACGATTATTCAAAAATGACCGATAAGGCGAGTCCGAACTCGCCGATAGTTTTAAACTGCGTTAAGGCGTTTATTTTCGGCGGCGGTATCTGCCTTTTTTCACAGCTTCTGAATTATCTTTTTACAAGCCTCGGGCTGAGCGAAAAGGAATGGAAGCTTCTTACCGCCTCAATTATCATTGTAATTACCGCCGTTCTCACGGGTATAGGCGTTTACGATAAAATTGCCCGCCACGG
>CAMVRG010000106.1 GCA_947169815.1 uncultured Clostridia bacterium
CCTTCTCAGCAAAAAGGACGTAGCCGATTATCTTCATATTAAAGAGGATAAGGTGAGCCCCGCAACCTATAACCGTCTTGATTATTACCGCTTTACCGCGAGGGCGGAGGGCTTCGCCTCAGCTCTTGATAAAAAACAGAGGGTAACGGGCTATATAACCCTCGTTGACGGCTGGCTCTACGAGTTTCTGTTCTTTGACGGAACAACCTCGCCCGTATACGACGATTTTAAATCGTTTATGGGAAGCGTACAGATTAAGGATACTGTTCCCGAAAAGCCGAAGGCTGAAAAGCTGCTTACTAAGGGTAAGATAATTTCGCTTGCGGTAATGCTTGCGGCGGCGGGAGTATTTATAATAGTATTAATCAAAATTAAGAAATAAGAAATATTTAAAGCCTTGGATAATTCCAAGGCTTTTAATTATGACGAAAATTTCTGTTTTAAGGTATCAATCTGCTGCTGAGGAGCCTGCTCGGTTTTGTACCAGCCCTTCTGCTCCATTTTCTTATAGATTTCGTCCTGCATTGAAAGGGAATCGTTAAGCGCGCATTTAAACGTTTCGTTAACGTTTACCGTCGAGCTTTCTATTGCGCCGTGCATATAGAGGTCGCACACGCCCTTTTCAAGCATAAGAATATCCTGCATTAATAATTTGTCCTGCATAACTCTTCTCCTTAATTCAGTAGGTTAATAAAGCTTGTGTAAAGACTCTGATGCTGTCTTTGCATTTTCTGGGTTGTCTCTTTTAATTCGCTGTCCGAAATCTGAGACGCGATTTCGCTGCATCTTGTCTGAAAATACTGCTCGTGTCCGAGCGCGTCTTCAACGTAAAGCAATTCTTTATTTGTCATTTTACTTCACCTCCGCAGTACTATTATTATTCATATTAATTCGGTTATTCATATATTTCTTAAAAATGGAAAAATACGCTTCAATTTATACTTACAACGCGAAATGTAAAGGAACACACGGAACGGTGTAAAATATATTTTTGCGCTTTGTAAACCTTGTACAAAATATTTTTAAAATTGTTCTTGACTTTAGTATTTCTATTGTATATAATGTTTACACCATTATAATGGGACAATATGCACCTAAGGGTATTTCCCCCTTGTTTTAAGGTCACAAAATGTTTACATTTTGAGCGGTGAAAAGTGCGTAAAAATCCCGGTTTTAAAGGCAATTTAAAAGAAACGGAGTGAGCAGCGAATGGTAAATGTTAAAGACGTGCAGCTCGGTACAACTACACGTAAAAGCTTTGCGAAAATCAATGAGGTAATGCAAATGCCTAACCTTATTGAGGTGCAGAAAAAATCTTACCAGTGGTTTCTCGATGAAGGACTTAAAGAGGTATTCCGCGATATCGGTTCAATAACCGACTATACGGGAAATCTTGTTCTTGATTTCATTGACTACTCAATGGACGACGAGCCCAAGTACAGCATAGCACAGTGCAAGGCGCGCGACACCACGTATGCAAGACCGCTTAAGGTCAGAGTACGTCTTCAGAATAAGGAGACGGGCGAGGTTAAGGAATCCTCAATGTTTTTCTGTGACTTCCCGCTTATGACTGACGCAGGTACGTTTGTATATAACGGTGCTGAAAGATGTATTGTATCTCAGCTCGTAAGGTCGCCCGGTGTATATTATGATATGGACCACGACAAGACGGGTAAAGAGCTCTTCACTAATACGGTTATCCCCAACAGAGGCGCGTGGCTTGAATATGAGACCGACGCTTCGGACGTATTCTATGTAAGAATTGATAAAAACAGAAAGATTTATATTACAACCTTCCTGAGAGCTCTCGGCCTTGGTACCGACGAGGAAATCCGCGAGTTCTTCGGAGACGACGAAAGAATTGAGGCTACTATCGCTAAGGATTCAACTATGAATCAGGAGGAGGCTCTTCTTGAGGTTTACAAGAAGCTTCGTCCGGGCGAGCCGCCGACTCTTGAAACGGCTCAGGCTCATCTTGACGGTCTTTTCTTCGACCCCCACAGATATGACCTTTCAAGAGTAGGAAGATATAAGTATAATAAAAAGCTCGGAATGGTTGACCGTCTTACGGGTCAGACCCTTTCGCGCCCGATTATTTCTCCCTTAGGCGAGCTTCTCGCCGACGAGGGCGAAAAGATTACCGCGGCTAAGGCTGAGGAAATCGAGGACGCAGGCGTGATGTTCGCTTACGTTACCCACGAATCGGGAAGAGAAGTTAAGATTGCGACTAACGGTATGGTAAATATCGACAAGTTCGTTACAATCGACAAGAAGGCTCTCAGAATTAATGAGAAGGTTTCTTACCGCGTTCTTGCTGAAATCCTTGAAAAGTGCGGTGACGACCAGGCGGCTCTTGAAGAGGAAATCAGAATCAAGCACGATGACCTCATTCCCAACCATATTATCAACGACGATATATTTGCTACCGTTTCTTATCTTAATAACCTTGCTCTCGGAATCGGCAAGAAGGACGATATCGACCATCTCGGTAACCGCCGTATCCGCGCCGTAGGAGAGCTTCTTCAGAATCAGTTCAGAATAGGCTTTACAAGAATGGAGAGAATCATCCGCGATAAGATGACTCTTCAGGCTCAGGATGACGAGAAGGAAATCACGCCTCAGGACCTTATTAATATCCGTCCTGTCGGCGCGGCTATACGCGAGTTCTTCGGCTCGTCTCCGCTCTCTCAGTTCATGGACCAGAACAACCCTCTTGCCGAGCTTACTCATAAGAGACGTCTTTCGGCTCTCGGCCCCGGCGGACTTTCAAGAGACCGCGCAGGCTTTGAGGTTCGTGACGTACATTATACTCACTACGGCCGTATGTGTCCTATCGAGACTCCTGAAGGACCTAACATCGGTCTTATCTCCTACCTTGCATGTTACAGCCGCCTTAATAAATACGGATTTATTGAGGCTCCTTACCGTAAGGTAGATAAAGAGACAGGCTGTGTAACCGACGAGGTTGTATATATGACTGCCGATATGGAGGACGAGTTCGTTATAGCTCAGGCTAACGAGCCTCTTGACGAAAACGGCAGATTCTTAAATAACAGAGTTACCTGCCGTCATAAGGACGAATTCCTTCCCAAGTCAGCCGACGAGGTTGATTATATGGACGTTTCGCCCAAGATGGTTGTATCTGTTGCAACGGCTATGATTCCGTTCCTTGAAAACGACGACGCAAACCGTGCTCTTATGGGCGCTAACATGCAGCGTCAGGCAGTTCCGCTTCTTAAGACGGACGCTCCCGTAGTCGGAACAGGTATGGAATATAAAGCGGCTTACGACTCAGGCGTAGTAGTTGCCGCTAAGAGAGCGGGTAAGGTTGTCGCTCTCGACGCAGGCACAATCGAGATTAAAACAAAGTCAGGCGAGATTGATAAGTATGAGCTTATCAAGTTTGCGGGCTCGAACCAGGGAACCTGCATTAACCAGCGCCCGATAGTTTCGCTTCATCAGGACGTTACCGAAGGTCAGGTTATTGCCGACGGCCCCGCAACCTGTAACGGCGAAATCTCGCTCGGTAAGAACGCTCTTATCGGATTTATGACCTGGGAGGGCTATAACTACGAGGATGCTGTTCTTATCAATGAAAAAATAGTTCGCGATGATGTTTATACATCTATCCATATTATTAAGCACGACCAGGAAGCCCGTGATACCAAGCTCGGTCCCGAGGAAATCACAAGAGATATTCCCAACGTCGGAGAGGACGCTCTTAAGGACCTCGACGAGGACGGAATTATCCGTATCGGCGCCGAGGTTCACTCAGGCGATATTCTCGTAGGTAAGGTAACCCCGAAGGGTGAAACCGACCTTACAAGCGAAGAGAGACTTTTACGCGCAATCTTCGGCGAGAAGGCAAGAGAGGTCCGCGACACCTCGCTTAAGGTTCCTCACGGCGAATACGGTATCGTAGTTGACGTTAAGGTATTTACAAGAGCTAACAGCGATGAGCTCAATCCCGGCGTTAATAAGATAGTTCGTGTTTATATTGCTCAGAAGAGAAAAATCCAGGCAGGCGATAAGATGGCGGGCCGTCACGGTAACAAGGGCGTTGTTTCCCGTGTACTTCCTCAGGAGGATATGCCCTTCCTTCCCGACGGACGTCCGCTTGATATCGTACTTAATCCTCTCGGCGTACCGTCACGTATGAATATCGGTCAGGTACTTGAGGTTCATCTCGGCTATGCGGCTATGGCTCTCGGCTGGAAGATGATGACTCCCGTATTCGACGGCGCTCACGAGGACGATATCCGCGAATGCTTAAAGCTTGCCGATATCGGCTACTATGTAGACGAAAACGGAAATAAGGTCTACGACGGTAAAACTCAGCTTACCGACGGAAGAACAGGCGAGGTATTCGATAACCGCGTAACCGTAGGTTATATGTATTATCTTAAGCTCCATCATCTTGTTGACGATAAGATGCACGCCCGTTCAACAGGACCTTACAGTCTTGTTACCCAGCAGCCCCTCGGCGGTAAAGCTCAGTTCGGCGGACAGCGTTTCGGCGAAATGGAGGTTTGGGCGCTTGAGGCATACGGCGCTGCTTATACTCTTCAGGAAATCATTACCGTTAAGTCGGATGACGTTGTAGGAAGAGTTAATACCTACGAGGCTATCGTTAAGGGCGAAAACATCCCGTCAGCAGGTACTCCCGAGGCGTTCAGAGTTCTCTTTAAGGAATTCCAGGCTCTCGGTCTTGATACCAAGTTCTACGACAAGAACGGCGAAGAGGTTGATATCAAGCAGCAGTTTGACGACGACGGAATCGTTCCCGTTGACGACAGCGCATTTACCGAGGTTAACGACTACGGCGAAGATACCGAAGGCTTCGAGATGGTTGACGCTGAGGACGAATTTGAGGAAGCAGGTCAGGAGGACGGCGGCTTCTTAGCAAGCTTTGAAGACGCTTTTGACGACGAATAATCTTCACTCTTGATTAACTTTCATTAAAAATATTTAAGAAAAGGAGCTTCCATATGGATATTCATTCAACAAATGATTTCAGTTCAATAAAAATCGGACTTGCTTCTCCCGAAAGAATCAGGGAGTGGAGCTACGGCGAAGTAACCAAGCCCGAAACTATAAATTACAGAACCCTTAAGCCCGAGCGTGAAGGTCTTTTCTGCGAAAAGATTTTCGGACCCACAAAGGACTGGGAATGCCATTGCGGAAAGTACAAGAAGGTTCGCTATAAGGGTAAAATCTGCGAGCGCTGCGGCGTTGAAATTACACGCGCCAAGGTCCGCAGAGAGAGAATGGGACACATTGAGCTCGCTGCTCCCGTATCGCACATCTGGTACTTTAAGGGAATTCCCAGCCGTCTCGGTCTTGTTCTCGACATCAGCCCGAGATACCTTGAAAAGGTTCTCTACTTTGCGCTTTATATCGTAACCGACCCCGGCGATACTCCGCTTGAGAAGATGCAGATTCTTAACGAAAAAGAATATGCCGAGATGCGTGAGAGATACGAGGACGACTTTGAAGCGGGAATGGGCGCTGAGGCTATTAAAAAGCTCTTACAGGATATCGACGTTCCGACGCTTCGCGCGGAGCTTACCGAAGAGCTTGAAACCGCTACGGGTCAGAAGAGAGCCAAGCTTCTCAAGAGACTTGACGTTGTTGACGCTTTCTACCACAGCGACAATAAGCTCGAGTGGATGATACTTGACGTAATTCCGGTAATTCCTCCCGACATCCGTCCTATGGTACAGCTTGACGGCGGACGTTTCGCGACCTCCGACCTCAACGACCTTTACAGAAGAGTTATTAACCGTAATAACCGTCTTAAGAGACTTATGGAGCTTCACGCTCCCGATATCATCATAAGAAACGAAAAGAGAATGCTTCAGGAATCCGTTGACGCCCTTATTGATAACGGCAGACGCGGCAGACCCGTTACAGGACCTTCAAACCGTCCGCTCAAATCTCTTTCCGATATGCTCAAGGGTAAGCAGGGACGTTTCCGTCAGAATCTTCTCGGTAAGCGTGTTGACTACTCAGGCCGTTCGGTTATCGTAGTAGGCCCTGAGCTTAAGATGTATCAGTGCGGTCTTCCCAAGGAAATGGCTATCGCGCTCTTCAAGCCCTTCGTAATGAAGAGACTTGTTGAAAAGGGAATCGCTTCTAATATCAAGTCTGCAAGAAAGATGGTTGAGAAGGCAGAAAAGTCTGAGGTCTGGGATGCTCTTGAGGTTGTAATCAAGGACCACCCCGTAATGCTCAACCGTGCTCCTACTCTCCACAGACTCGGTATCCAGGCATTCGAGCCCGTACTCGTTGAGGGAAGAGCTATTAAGCTTCATCCTCTTGCGTGTACCGCGTTCAACGCCGACTTCGACGGCGACCAGATGGCTGTTCACGTACCGCTTTCGGCTGAGGCTCAGGCTGAGGCAAGAATGCTTATGCTTGCGGCAAATAACCTCCTCAAGCCCTCCGACGGTAAGCCCGTT
>CAMVRG010000107.1 GCA_947169815.1 uncultured Clostridia bacterium
CTGCTTGTGCTGAGCGTAATCCTCGGTCTCCTCCTGACAGTATGTAAACGCTTCCTCGGCGTCCCTTACGTTTTTGCCCGCATAGAATTTATATTCGCCCGCTTCAATAACATAGGCGAACTTATATCCGCTGTCGCCGCAGTCGTCGTAGGACGCGAGCGAATAATCGGATACAAAGATTTTCAGAGTCTGGCTTTCGTTCGGCTTAAGTTCTCTGCTCTTAGCAAAGCCCGCAAGCTCTCTTGAGGGATTGCCGAGCTTTCCGCAGGGCTTTTCAATATATACCTGAACGCATTCCTTAGCGGCGTATTTTCCCGCGTTTTTAACCTTAACGCTTACCTCAAAGCCGCCGTCGACGCTTTTAACCTTAGCCTTAGAATGTATAAAATCGCTGTACGAAAGGCCGTATCCGAAGGGGTAAACAACCTTATCCTTTGCAAAGGTTTCAAAATATCTGTAACCAACGTAAATATCCTCGGCATAGAAATTATGGTCGCGTCCGCCGAAATTAGCCGAGGAGAGAAAATCCTCATAGTTCTTCGCGACAGTATCGGTTAGCCTTCCGCTCGGGCTGACCTTGCCGCAAAGCAAATCCGCAACCGCGTTTCCGCTTTCCATTCCGCCCTGCCATACGTACATTACCGCGCCGATTCTCGCGCCGAAGCGGTCGAGCCAGCTCATATCAATAATTGAGCCTACGTTGAGAAGAACTACAACCTTTTCAAAGAACTTTGTTACGAGGAAAAGCATTTTCATCTCGTCGTCGGTAAGATAGTAGCTTCCCTTTTCAAGGGCGCTGTCCCTGTCCTCTCCCGCGCTTCTTCCTATCGTAACAACCGCTGCGTCGCTCACGTTGGCGGCGCGGCTTACGATTGAATCGGTAAGAGGCATCTCGGGATAGTAGAGCGGCCATTTCCCCCATACGCCGTGGTTAATCGGGTTTTCGGCTCTCCACTTACGGTAAGTATCCGCAAGCTCCTCGTTAAGTTCAAGGTATTCGCAGGAGCGAACGCCGTCGGCAAGGCTTATTTCATACGGTCTGTTAACGTCTCCGCCCGAGCCGTAGCCTACATAAAACCAATCCTCGCTAACTCTTGAAAAAAGCGATACCTTTGTTCCGTTTTCAAACGGAAGAACGCCGTAGTTTCTGAGAAGAACAGCGCCCTCGGCGGCTGCCTTTCTCGCAATTTCGGGCATACCCTCGGTTATTATTTTCGGCTCGTTCGCCCTTTCAATCTGTTCCTGAGCGAGTCCGCTCACAGTATTCACCGCATCCGTAATTTTACTTTTCATAAAATCTCTGAAATTCATTTTCTGTCCTCACCGCGGGCGCGCCCGCAATAATTAATACCGTTTGTTTAATCAATCTGGGTATAAAATGCGTCGAGTACAGCCTCCATGATGCTGTCCTCGTCGGGATAAAACTCAGCGTGAACAACGCCCTCATATACGGGGTCCTTCGACGCCTTCATTTCGCCCGAAATAGTCCTTGTCTGGAAATCGGTAACGCCTCTTGAAAGGAGGAGCGTTCCGATATACGTTACGTTACTGAGCGAAATATTCGTCTGTGAATATCCCGAGGCGATATCGTAAAGCCTGTTTACAACCCCGAAATCCTTCATAGCCGACGGAATCACCTGAGAAACATAGGCTTTTACATACTGAACCTGCCTCTCGCCTCTGTTAAGCGCGGCGTCGAGCTCGGTCATACTTCTCTCTCTTACATAGGTCTCAGCCATATCTCCGTGAAGCGTAACCGTATCGCCCTTCTTAACGCCCATACTTTCAAAGGTATAAAGCGAATCAACGGTAACTCCGCCGATTTCGTCGTTAAGAGGCTTGATACCGTCAAGGTCGAGCGCAAAGTATTTTGAAATCGGAACGCCTCTGAGTACCCTGCTCATAGCGTCAACCGTATTCTGACAGCTTTTCGTGCTTCCGTCGCCGTACGCGTACGCAAGACACAGCTGAGCGGGCTGAGTTCTTAAAAATACTCCGCTCGCGGTGTAAATATCAACGTCAATCATAGTATCACGGGGGATTGAAATAGCCTTGGTAAGCCCCGTTTTTGAGTCGATAGCAAGCACGATATCCGCGTCGGCGGCGCCTACGAAATCGGTCTTATCCGAGGTTTCCATCGTCCTCTGATCAATACCCATAAACGCAATAGCGAAAACGTCCTCGTTAAACTTATAGGTATGTCCCTTATACTGAATGGTTTCCTGATACTCGCTTCCCGTCTTTCCGCCCTTCATATCGTTATTACCGTTAATCATAAGCGCAAGGAAGGTTCCGAGCCCTACGGCAACGAAAATGAAGATAGCTATAAGAACGCCTATTGCAACTCTTGCAGGGGTCGGAAGCTTTTTCTTCTCTTTTTTGTGATGATGGTGGTGCCTGTGACGGTGCGAATTACTTGATGAGCGGTGTGAGCTGCCCGACGAATGGTGTGAGCTGCCCGACGAATGGTGTGAGCTGCCCGACGAATGGTGCGAGCTGCCCGACGAATGGTGTGAGCTGCCCGACGAATGGTGATGATGGTGATGGTGGTGATGCTCGCCGTCGTCATCGGGGTCCATAGCCGCAGGCTTCGCCTTTTCATTTGGGTCTATGCTCTCGCCCGTTTCCTTATCTTTCACGTCGAATTTCGGCTCGGGAGCAGGCTTTGAATAATCGTTAAAGCCGAACTCCTCTTTTTTTATTTCCTCGGCAGGCTCTCCCGTTAAGAGCTCCTCATCGAGCGCGTCGCCGAGATTAGGGTCAATCGGTTTTTTCATCTTTTATTAATACCCCGCAAACTAAATATCTGTTACTCTTCTGGTTTTTTATACACGTCGAAAGAACGACTGTTTTATCGTCCGTCGACAGCGGTTTATCAAGCTTTTCCCTCACGTTTTTGACGGTTGACTGAGGGTTCTGAATCATACCGAGAAATTCGCTGTATACTGCGATATCTCCGAACTCAAAGCTGTTCATTATATGTCTGTTATCATATTTAAAAGCCGAGACTATTCTGTACGTGAGCTTAGAGTCGGGCGTATAGATATAAAACTTAGAGTGTTTATCAAAAAACTCCTTGTTTTCAAACGAGTGAAGCGTTGTGAACATCGTATCGGAATATCCGTTATGTCCGTAAATAAGGGTTACCCTGTCGTAAAAATCCTTCGAGTTTACCATTTCGGTATATATCGCTCCGCTCGACGCCCACTTTTTAGTAAGCGCGCTGTGCTTAAGATAAAACTCGTCCGAAGCAGCGGACTGAACAATCGGGTAATCAACCTTAGTTCCCGGAACCTTTATCCACGCATAAATCTCGTCGTTTTGCGCCTGAAGCGTTTTAAAATCAATCGGATTTTCCGGTTTTTCGTCTTTTGCGCTTACGGGCTCGGTCTGGATTTCGGTATACTGATGGCTCTCCTGCCTCGCGTTATACTGAGAATAGAGATAATATCCCGAGTACGCCGCGCCGAAAACGATAAGTACAACGCCTACTATAATAAGAAGAATTCTCGCTCCTCTTCGGTTTGAGTATTCCTCCTCATATTCTTCGTCGTAATTGTCTTTATACTCTTCCGACATCTGCTCACCTCAAACAAAAAGCCCGTAACAGTTGTTACGGGCAAAAATGCTGTAAATTAGTCTTCCTTCTTCTTGATAGCGGTAAGGATAGCTACGCCTGCACCCATAGCGGCAATACCTGCATACTCATCGGATTTCCTGCCCTGCTTGGTATCGGCAATACCTGCAGCGGCAGCTGCGCCTGTCTTGGGAGAGGTTTTGCTCTCGTTTTTCTTGGTTGTTGTATTCGCCTTAGTTGTGGTTTCCTCTTCTTCCTCTTCTTCGTCGTTAACAATAGCGTTAGCAACGATATCTCCGTCATAAGACGTATCCATTAATTCGATAGTAATTGCGTTACCGTCTCTGGAGATAACCTTATAATCAACGCCTTCTTCAAGGTCGCCGAATTCCCAGTCCTCAAGGTCTCCGTCGCCGTCGTAAGTGAACTTAATCTGCTTCGGGTCGTCGGACAACCACTCCCAGGTAACGTCGCCGTCGTCCTTGCCGTTAACCTGAGGGATGATTTTGTTATGAGTAATCTGAGTTACGGTTTCCTGGCTGCCTACTGTTGCAAACGCAGTCATAGAAAGCGCGCTTACTGAAACGAGCATAACAAGTGAAAGGATTATAGAAAGTACTTTTTTCATTTGTAAACACCTCATATTTTCTGAACTTGATATTATTCCAAGATAATAATTCACATAGATTATAGCACGATGAATCCCGTTTGTAAAGTCTTTTAATTAATTTTTTTATATTTTCCATATTTTGCTATCAGACTTATTACATACGATTAGTTTATAATCTAATGGCGCGCTACGACAGTTTCGCCTTACCAGTACAAAGTTCATAGTATCTTCCCTTCTGTTCAAGAAGGAAGGCGTGGTCGCCGCGCTCTATAATTTCGCCGTTTTCAAGCACCATTATAGCGTTTGAATTACGGACGGTTGAAAGTCTGTGAGCAATAACGAATACAGTTCTTCCTACCATAAGTCGGTCCATTCCGTGCTCGATATGCGCCTCTGTTCTCGTATCAACCGAAGAGGTCGCCTCGTCGAGAATCATAACGGGCGGGTCGGCAACCGCCGCCCTTGCGATAGCGAGAAGCTGTCTCTGCCCCTGGGAAAGATTAGCGCCGTCGCCCGTAATTTCGGTTTGATAGCCGTTTTCAAGATGTCTGATAAACGAGTGCGAGGAGGCGAGCTTCGAGGCGGCTATACACTCCTCGTCCGTCGCGTCAAGCCGTCCGTAGCGGATATTGTCCATTATAGTTCCCGTAAAGAGATGCGTATCCTGAAGAACCATCGCGAGCGAACGCCTTAAATCGTCCTTTTTAATCCGCTTAATGTCAATTCCGTCGTAGGTAATAACGCCCTCCTGAATATCGTAAAAGCGGTTAATAAGATTTGTAATAGTAGTCTTACCCGCGCCCGTAGAGCCTACAAACGCTATCTTCTGTGAGGGCTTGGCGTAAAGATTAATATCCTTCAGTACTGTCTTTCCCTCAACATAAGCAAAGCTTACGTTCTCGAAAACGACCTTTCCCTCAACGGGTATTCTTTTATCTCCGTCGAGCCAGAACCAGCGCTTTCCGTTTTCGTCCTTAATCTCTTCAAGGGTAACCGTACCCTCGTCGGTTTCGCTTTCCATATCCATAATCTCGAAAACTCTCTCCGCGCCCGCGAGGGCTGAGAAGATATTGTTCATCTGGTTCATTATCTGGTTAATAGGCTGAGTAAACTGCTTTGAATAGCTGAGGAAGGTAAAGAAGGTTCCTATATCAAGCGAGCCGAGAAGCACGAGAAGTCCGCCCGAAAGGGTTATCGTAGCGTAAGAGGCGTTATTGATACCCGTTGAACACGGTCCCATAATTCCCGTATAGAAATTCGCCTTTGTCGCAACGTCTCTGTACTTGTCGTTAAGTGAGTCAAAGTCCTCTCCCGCCTGAATTTCGTGGTTAAAGACCTTAACGACCTTCATACCCTCCATGGTTTCCTCGATATTACCGTTCATCTCGCCGAGCGCCGCCTGCTGAGCCTTGTAATACTTTCTTGTGCGCTTTGCGATATTAACCGAGTTAACAATCATAATTACAAGGAAAATTAGAGCAACGAGGAAGAGCTGCCACTTTAAAACAATCATCATAATAATTGTTGAAACGAAGCTGAAAATTGAGGATATGAACTGAACGATAGTCTGCTCAAGCATCATCTGAATATTATCAACATCGTTTGTAAAGCGGCTCATTATCTCGCCGTGAGTCTTTGAATCGAAGTAGCTCAGCGGCAAGGTCTGTAAATGGTCGAACAAATCCTTTCTTATCTGATTTGTTGTTTTATACGCCATTTTTACCATTATCTTCGCCTGAATAAACATAAAAAGCGATGCGCCGAGATAGAGGGAGGATACTATCGCAAGGTTTTTAAAGAGAAGTCTTATTCCCTCGGTTGCGAAGGTTCCCGCCTTAATCGTAGAGGCGACGTCGTTAAGTATGGGCTTAAGCCAGTACGAGGCGCCCGTCTGGCAGACTGTGGTAAGTACAAGCGATACAAAAACGATTAAGAGAAGGTACTTGCTTTTTCCGATATACCGTAGTATGCCTTTAAGCGTTTTGCCCGTGTCTTTAGGCTTTACTACGCCGGGATTTCTTCCGTGAGGTCCTGCCATTATTCAAGCACCCCCTTCTGCTGAGTCTTATAGATTTCGCGGTAAATTTCGCTGTTTTCCATAAGCTCGTTATGATTTCCGAGAGA
>CAMVRG010000108.1 GCA_947169815.1 uncultured Clostridia bacterium
GCTCCACCATTACGGCAGCGTCAGCGCCCTTAGGCAGCATTCCGCCCGTTGAAATCTTTACGCACTCTCCGCTTTTTAGCGTTAAATCGGCGCTTTCGCCCATCAGTATTTCACCGACGGTATCAAGCTGCGCGGGAACTGACGCGCCTGCGCCGAAGGTATCAGCGGCTATAACGGCATAGCCGTCAACGGTGGACCTGTCAAACGCGGGAATGTTTTCGGGTGAAATAATATCCTGCGCAAGAGTTCTACCGAGGGATTCGGATATATTCACTTTTTCGGTTTTGAAAACAATATCAGCTGTTTTTTCCTTGATAAGCGATATTGCTTCTTCTCTTGTAAGAACGTTAAGCATTATATTTTCCACCCTGCTATAAAACTTTTAGCCCAGTCGGTTTCGGGATTTGAGAGCACGTCCTTCGGCGCGCCGTCGGCTTCAATTTTTCCGCTGTTGAGAATAATAAGTCTTTCGGCGGCGTTAGCGGCAAGCACGGGAGAATGCGTACTCATCAAAACGGTATAGCCTTTACTCTCCTTATACTCTTTAATTGCGCTGATAACGAGCTCCGCTCCCTTTGCGTCGCACGCGCTTGTAGGCTCGTCAAGAAGGAGAAGTCTGCAATCTCTTACAAGCAGACGGCACAGCGCAAGTCTTTGAAGCTCTCCGCCCGAAAGGGAAGAAGCCTTTTTATCTTTAAGATGTGATAATTCAAGCTTTCTAAGAAGTCTTTCGGCTTCGCTTTTATCCGCGCCGCCAAGAGTGATATTCTTCATTAAATCGCCGCGAAAGGCATAATTCTGCTGCGGAAGGTAAAGTATTCCCTTCGGCGCGTTTACTTCGCCCTCGGTTGCTTTAAGCGTGCCTGCAAAAATACGAAGCAGGGTTGTTTTTCCGCTTCCGTTTGCGCCAGCAAAAGCAACTGTTTCGCCGTCGTTAATATTAAGCTCGGGTATATCAAGCACGGTGCGTTCACCGTAGCGTTTTTTCAGTTTTTTTATATTAATCATTTGGCGCCTCCTTTACAATAAACGAGGCAAGAGCGTTGACTGTAAACGCGATAAGCAGGAGAATAATTCCGAGCGCGAGCGCAAAGGAGAATTTTCCCTTGTTTGTTTCAAGCATTATAGCCGTTGTCATAACTCTTGTTTTCCACTGAACATTTCCGCCTACTATACTGACTGCGCCGACCTCGGCTATTGAGCGCCCGAAGGCGTTCAGTACGACGGAAAAGAGGGAGGAGCGTCCCTCGGAAATGCAGAGCCCTGCAATTTTACTCCTTGAGAGTCCGAGCCCTCTCGCCGTTTCTATTACGGGCTTTGAGGTGCTTTCAATAAAAGACGAGGAAAGCCCGATAACAACAGGCGTTATCAATAATATCTGCGCAATTACCATTATTTCAACCGTGAAGAGAAGATTGAGCCTCCCGAACGGTCCGTAATGGGTAAACAGGGTATACACAAGCAGGCCTGCCACCACCGGCGGCAAGCCCATTAATGTGTGTATCAGTTTTTTGATAAACGCTTTTCCCTTAAAGCTGCGCGTACCAAGCAGCGCGCCGAGCGGCAGCCCTATCAGGCACGAAATCGTCGTGCTGAAAAAGGACATTCGCAGGGTTACGCCTATAATCTGCAAAAGCTCTTTGTCAAGGGAAAACAGTAAATCAAACGCCTGTCTGATGCTTTCCATTTAATTATTTTTCAAGAAGAGTGAAAAGAGCAACGCCGTATTCCTCTTCGCCGTACTTAGCGATGAGTTCGCTTGCTTCGTCGCTGAGCATCCAGTCAATAAATGCCTGGGCGCCTTCGGTGTTAACGCCGTCAATCTTTTCGGGGTTAACTGCGATAAGAGAATATGTATTCTTCATATCCTCGCCCTCTTCAAGAACGATGTCGAGGTCAAGCTCGTCCTTCATTGAAAGGAAGGTAGCCTTATCGGTGAGGCAATAAGCCTGCTGCTCGCTTGCCATAGTAAGGCATGCGCCCATTCCCTGACCTGCGCTGATATACCACTTGTCGGCTTCTGCTTTGGGCTCGTTGCCTTCGCCCCAGATTTTAAGCTCAGCCTTATGAGTTCCGCTCTCGTCGCCGCGGGATACGAACTTGCTCTGGCTGTCCTTAATCTTACCGAAAGCGGTAGCCGCGTCCGCGCTGCCCTTGATTCCTGCGGGGTCGTCCTTCGGTCCGACGATTACAAAGTAATTGTACATAAACGGAAGTCTCTCAACGCCGTATCCGCCTGCGATGAATTCCTCCTCGCTCGCCTTTGCGTGAACGAGAATAACGTCGGCGTTACCGTCGATAGCCTTCTGAATCGCCGCGCCTGTACCTGCGGACTGAACTTCAACCTTATATCCCGTTTCCTTCTCAAAGGTAGGAAGAAGATAGGGGAGAAGCCCCGAGTCGTTAACAGAGGTAGTCGTTGAAAGACGAATTACCTTGTTTTCCGCAGCCGTCTGTGATACGGCTTCGGTGGTCGTTGCGTCATCAGCGGGCTTCGCGCTGCAGGCTACGAAAGCAAACGCCATAACGAGTGCCAGAAGTAATGCTAAAAATTTTTTCATGATAACTGCTCCTTTTCAAACACGGAAGGCATTGCCGTTTCCCGCAATACCCTTTAGCCGATGTGAAGTTTATTTCGGCTACGCTCTGAAACGCATATGTAAACACTTAGCCTTTCAGAGTCGGGCAATATCATTACCTATATCATAACACATATGTATCTGTAAGAAAAGAGTTTTTTATATATATTGAAAAGTGTAAAATAATATGGTAGTATGAAAATGGTGATAAATATGAAATTCGGAATAATATGCGTAAGCGACAGATGTTACCGAAAGGAATGTGAGGACAAAAGCGGCCCCGCGATTGCTGAATGTGTAAAGCCGCTTTGTGAAAAAAGCGTTTACCGCCTTGTCCCCGACGTGCAGATGAAGATTTCAAAAGCGCTTTGCGAGCTTGCGGACGAGGAAAAATGCGACGTCGTTTTTACAACGGGCGGAACGGGCTTTGCGCCCCGTGACGTAACCCCCGAAGCGACGAAAGCGGTAATTGAAAAAGAGGTCCCGGGTATAAGCGAAGCTATCCGCGCAAAGAGCCTTGAAATAACCGACAGGGCGATGCTTTCCCGAGCGGTGAGCGGAATAAGAGGCAAAACGCTTATTATCAATCTCCCGGGCTCACCGAAGGCGGTAAGAGAAAGCATTGAGGTTGTTCTTCCCGTACTGTCTCACGCCGTTGAAACCCTGAGCGGAAACACCCAAAGCTGCGGAGGTAACTACGGAAAATGATTATAAAAAGCGGCGTACAGGGCTTTGATATTTCAAAGAACAGCGCAGTAATTATCGGCTGCGGCGGGCTTGGTACTAATATTGCCGTTCACCTTGCGGGAGCGGGTATAGGAAGGTTGCTGCTTGTTGATTTTGACAATGTTGAAGAGCGTAATCTCAACCGTCAGTTTTTCTATACAAAAGACGATACAGGAAAAGAAAAGGCGGGCGTTCTCGCTAAAAGGCTGAGCGCCTATGCGCCCGAAACGGAAATAAAAAGCCGCTGCGGAAGATTTGATAATTCTCTTGCGGAAGGTTATGACATAATCGTTATCGCCGTTGATAATATCGAAACGCGAAAAGAGATTAACGCGTATTGTAAAGAGAGTAAAACGCCATGCGTTAACGGAAGTATAGACGGCTTTTTTGGAACGGCGTATCTCTATCTTCCCGATAAAGCTCCCGATCTTGAGGCGGCGGGATGTCTTAATAGTACGGATAAAATAATGCATTCCCCAAGCGTTACCGCGGGTATTATCGGCGCGCTTGAGGCAAAGCTTGCAACCGATTATTTTCTCGGAAAAACAGACAGTGCGGGTAAGCTGTATATATATGACAACAACGAAATTCACGCACTTAAGATTAAGGAGTGATGAGCTTGACAAATTATAAAGGCTATATGGGTAAGGTGCTGTTCGTCGATTTGACGAAGCAGACCTATGGCGAATTTCCCTGGACTGACGAGGACAGAGAGCGTACGCTCGGCGGAAAGGTGATGGCGGCGGACATCCTGCTGCACCACATTACGCCCGAAATGAAGGCATATGACGCTGATAACTGGCTCGTTGTTACAACGGGACCGCTCACGGGCACAGGCTGCCCGAACACCTCACGCTTCAACATTTCAACGATTTCACCGCTGACGAACATAATAACCTCGTCAAACTGCGGCGGCGACTTTGGTCTTGCACTCAAGCGCGCAGGCTATGACGCCGTGATTTTCAGCGGAAAATCGGAAAGCCCCGTTACCGTACATATTAGTGAGGATGAGGTAACTTTTGAAAGCGCGGAGGAGCTGTGGGGCCTCACCACGGGTGAAGCGCAGGAAAAGCTGCTTGATTATCCAGGCAGGCTTGTTATTGGTCCCGCCGGTGAAAACAGGGTGCGTTACGCCTGCGTTTTCAGTAACGAAAGAACTGCGGGACGCGGCGGTGTCGGCGCTGTATTCGGCGATAAAAAACTGAAAGCCGTTACCGCAATCGGAACAAAGCTCCCGAAGATACATAATGAGGAAAAGCTGAAGCCCTTTAATGTTAAATGGACAAAGCTGCTCCACACTCATCCGCTTACGGGCAGGCAGCTTCCGAAGCTTGGAAGTGCAGGACTGATTGCACCGATGCAGGCGCACTCCATTCTTGCAACCAAGAATTTCTCCGCAGGTCGCTTTGACGGCTTTGAAAAGGTATCGGGCGAAGAGCTTGCGGAAAACCACCTCGTTTCAAACGGCGCATGCACGGGCTGCGTTATTCGCTGTGCAAGGCGTGTTAACGTTGACGGCAAGGTTGTAAAAGGTCCCGAGCTTGAAACCCTCGGTCTTTTCGGACCGAATATTTTAAACGATGATATTGAAAAAATCCTTAAGTGGAATTACGAGCTTGATGAGCTCGGTATGGACGCTATTTCCTGCGCAGGCTCTATTGCGTTTGCTATGGAGCTCGCCGAAAAGGGTATTCACGATTTCGGCGTGCATTTCGGCGAAACGGATAATATTTCAAAGATGTTTGAGGATATTGCGTACCGCAGAGGCGAAGGGGCAGAGATTGCCGAGGGCAGCAAGCGGATGAGCGATAAATTCGGCGGCAAAGAATTTGCGATTAATGCAAAAGGCATGGAACTTGCGGCATATGAGCCCCGTCACGCCGTCGGTCAGGGACTCGGCTATGCCACGGCGAACCGCGGAGGCTGCCACCTCAACGCAGGATATATGGTTGTTGTCGAGGGTCTTGGTCTTGATGTGAACTCTCTCACCCCTCACGGCAAAGCTGCTATTGGCATTATGTTCCAGAACCTTATGGAATCTATTTCTGCGGCAGGCAGTTGTCTGTTTACCAGCTATGCCGTTCTCCCCGGTTTTCTCATCGGAAAGCCGAATATGCTGCTGACGAAAGTAATTTTAGCCTGCTTCCCGTATGTCGGACCTGTTGTCAATCTGCTCAGCCACTTTACCAAGGTGCCGCAGATTAATATTCCGCTCCTGCCTCACGCGATTGCCGTGAAGCACGCAACGGGTATGAAATCCAATATGGCAAAGTTTTTGACCTGGGGCGCATACGGTTGGAACGCCGAGCGTATCGGCAATGTAATCTTAGGTCAGAAGGCGGGCGCTGACAAGCTCCCGAAGCGACTGACGGAGGAATTGCAGGACCCGAACAATCCGAAAACAAAGGTGCCGCTGGAAAAGATGAAAAAAGTATTTTACCGCGCACGCGGCTGGAAGGACGGTATCCCGACCTGGCACCGCCTTAAAACGCTCGGTATCAAAATTGACAAATCGGTTTACGACGCTGCGGTTGCGGCGGCAAGCAGGATAGATTAGGAGGGAGAATATGGCAACAGTAAACGTTAAGCTCTTCGGTGTTTACAGAGTGGATACGCATATATCCGATATTGAGATTTCTGCCGACAAGCTCTCTGACTTACTGAAGGAGCTGAACAATATCGCAACGGGCGAGCATAAAAGCAGCCTTTCCTTCACCGACGCAAGCGTGTTTATTAACGGCGAACACTGTAATAAAAAAAGGCACAGATTAAACGACGGAGACGAGGTCTGGATTCTCTCTCCTTCTTCGGGAGGTTAAACTATGGCTTTCAGAATTGACGAAACAAAATGCGTTGGCTGCGGAGGCTGCGCCTTCACCTGTCTTTTTGACGCAATCAGCGCTGCAAACGACTTTG
>CAMVRG010000109.1 GCA_947169815.1 uncultured Clostridia bacterium
GAAGCCGCGATTAACGGCGGCGCCGACGTTGTTGAGGTTGACGTAAGACAGCGCCCCGACGGAACGGTATTTATGGGACACGATATTATTACGACTAACAGCGCGGGAGTTGAACTTGAAACAGCATTTTCACTAATTGAAAAATCGGATATCAAGGTTAATCTTGATATTAAGGATATAAAGTCTCTTGACGCGCTGAACGGGCTTGTAAAGGCTCATAAGCTTGAAAAGAGGGTATTCCTTACGGGAATAGAGACCTTTCAGGCTAAGGAGGCTAAGGAGCACTGTCCCGAGCTTGAATACTACGTTAACTATATTCCGAACAGAATAAAGATTTTTTCCGAGGACTATCAGGTTAAAATCCTCAGTATGCTCGAGGAATCGGGCGCCGTCGGAATTAACTGTAACCATACCTACGCGTCGAGGACTCTCTCCGAGGTGCTTCATAAAAACGGTTATAAGCTTTCGGTATGGACGGTTGATAAGGAGTTTCAGATGAAGAGGGCTCTTGTTAACGAGCCTGACAATATCACAACTAAAAAGGTCCCCGAGCTGAAAGCGCTTATTAAAAACTGGGGCAAAAAGAAATAAAGAAAGCTGAGTTAAACTCAGCTTTCTTTTTTTACACGTTGTTCTGCCAGAGGTGGTTGTTATAAAATTCGAGCGCGCCGTCGATAGCCTCCTGTCCCGATTTACAAAACGGGTCAAGCACGCTGAAAACGTGGGGGAGAGCGTTTCCGTTTTCGTCGTTTCCGAAGTCCTTCATCTCACATTCGATACCCTTTTCCTTGAACAGCTCGTAAGCTCTGTGAGTCTGCTCCCTTGCGAGTGAATCGCCCTCGGAGGTAATAAGGTATACGGGCGGAAGCTCAGCCTTATCAACGATTTCGTTAAGGTCCATATAGTCGTATGTAGGCTTATTCTTATAATCGCCCCACATAAGCTTCGTGTAGACGCTGAACGCGCCGCCGTCCTTTGAGTAAGATACGGGCGAGGTGAGAAGAAGCGCCGCGGGTTTAATTTTGCCGTCAACGACGCCGAAGGTCTCTCTCAGCTCGGGGCTTGAAAGAAGAGCTGCGGAATAAACAGCCATCTGTCCGCCCGCCGAGTCTCCCGTAAGGAGTACGTTTCCGTCGCAGGGATATTTTTCCATATTCTTATTTATCCATTCAAGCGCCGCCGCGCAGTCCTGAAGCTGCTCGTTTACGGTAACGTCGGGTACGAGACGGTAGCTTATATTGAATACAACGTAGCCCTTATGCGCAAGCTCAAGACAGTAGTATTCATTAAGATTTTTGTCGCCGTAAATCCAGCCGCCGCCGTGAATATCAATAATTGCGGGAACCTCGTCGTTTTCGCTCAGCCCTTCGGGATAATATACGTCAAGAAGATGATATATATTTCCGTCGTCTATATAGGGAATATCCTTTTCCTTTACTATATCCGAGGGAGGAGTCTGAACGGCGTGTTTGGCGTTATCGCCGTCCTCACAAAAGCGCCATACCATCTGCATAAGCCTTACAACGGGGTTATGCCTTATGCATTTTCCGCTTTCGCTTTTATATTCTACGGTCTCGCTGTAAACCATACCGCCTACGGGGTGGTGAGGCTCGGTATCAAGCGAGGGACGGGTTACAATATTTATGAAAATTACCGCCGCAAGAGCGATTGCAAGTATAATGCATAAAACTATAATCAAGGCTTTTTTTCCTTTAGTAAGCTTTTTCTTTTCCTTTACGTTTTCCATAGTGTTACCCCCTTGAAATTTTATACTAAAATTATACACGACAGGCGTAATTCTGTCAATTAATGCGTATGTTAAAAATATTTATAAAATAATAAATTAGGTATTGACATTTTTGTAATAATGTGTTACCTTTTTGTTACCAATAAAAACACCAATATTTTGTCAGTTTTGGGTAAAATTTATGAAATATACTATATATTGTGTTGAAAATTTTTCCGAGACTGATATTTTGTTGTGCGTATAATTTACATTTTGGATAAAAAGCTGTTAATTCAGTTCCTTTTATGTATGCTATTTGGTATAATTACTACTGTATATTACTATACATATAATTATTTTAAGATTTAATACTATTATATAGATGAAAAAATCCCGTAATCAGGGGGAAGAAAAATGGAAAATTTTGTAATTAACGGCGGTCATGAGCTGTTCGGAAAGGTTAATATCAGCGGCGCAAAAAACGCGGCGGTTGCTATTATCCCCGCGGCTATTCTCGCCGGCGATAAAGTTAGAATAGAAAACATACCCCAGATAAGCGACGTTCAGCTTATTATCGAAATCCTTGACGATTTAGGAGCTACGGTTAAGCTCATTAACAGCGATACAATCGAGATAGATACATCAAATATTACCTACCAGAGCGTACCCTATGAGATGACCTCTCATTTCAGAGCGAGCTACTATCTTATCGGCGCTATGCTCGGACGTTTCAGAAAGGCTGAGGTTGCCCTCCCCGGAGGATGTAATTTCGGCGTAAGACCTATTGACCTTCACGTTAAGGGCTTTAATAAGCTCGGCGCCGAGGTTGATATAGTAGACGGAATGGTTGTAGCCAGGGCGGATAAGCTTATCGGCGCAAGCATTTATATGGATACCGTTTCCGTAGGAGCTACTATTAACATAATGCTTGCGGCAGTTCTTTCAAGAGGACTTACAATAATTGAAAACGCGGCTAAGGAGCCGCATATAGTTGACCTTGCGAACTTCCTTAACTCTATGGGTGCCGACGTAAGAGGCGCGGGTACAGACGTTATTAAAATCCGCGGCGTTGAGAAAATGCACGGTACGACGTACTCAATTATTCCCGACCAGATTGAAGCGGGAACATATATGGTTGCCGCAGCAGCCTGCGGAGGAGACGTTCTCGTTCAGAACGTAATTCCCAAGCACCTTGAATCCATAAGCGCGAAGCTTCTTGAGGCGGGCGCCGATATTACTGAATATGACGACGCAATCCGCGTTGCGCGCTTTAAGCCGCTTAATAAGTGTAACGTTAAGACTATGCCCCATCCGGGTTTCCCGACCGATATGCAGCCCCAGATGTGCGTGCTTCTTTCAATCGCTGACGGAACGAGTATTCTTTCCGAAAGCGTATGGGACAACCGTTTTCAGTATGTGGGCCAGCTTCTCAGAATGGGCGCTAATATTCAGGTTGACGGAAAGGTTGCCGTTATTGAGGGCGTTGATAAGCTCACGGGCTGTGAGGTTAAGGCTACCGACCTTCGCGCAGGCGCGGCGCTTATTATCGCGGGCTTGCTTGCCGACGGAGTTACAACCGTTGAAAATATTCAGTATATCGACAGAGGATACGAGGACGTTGTTAAAAAGTTCTCTCAGCTCGGTGCAGATATTAAGAGGGTAGAGGTACCTGACAATGGTTCAGCCGTACCCTCGGCAGGATAATAAAACTATTTAAGGGCTATGGACATAGCCCTTTTTTATTGAAGAGGATGAGTATGGCTAAGATATGTCAGCTTTTTTCGGGGAGCAGCGGAAACTCAATTTTTATTTCCGAAGGTAATACAAAAATTCTTGTTGACGCGGGCGTTACGGCGAAAAGGCTTGAAATAGGGCTTAATTACATAGGCGAGGACGCGTCTGAGCTTACGGCGATATTTATAACTCACGAGCATTACGACCACGTAAAGGGGCTTCGTGTTTTGGCGTCGCGCTACGGTATTCCCGTTTTTACAAGTAAAAAAATAATGGAGCGCCTGTATACCGACGACAGGGTTAACGAGAGTATCCAGACTGAGCTTATCAGCGATAATATGGAGCTCAGCGGAATTGAGATTTTACCCTTTGAAAACTCTCACGATTCCGTAGAGTGTTACGGCTACCGCTTCAATCTCGGCTCAGGACGCTCGGTTTCGGTATGTACCGATACGGGATACGTAACCGCCGAGGCGAAAAGAGTAATTCCCGAAAGCGATTTCGTTTTTCTTGAGTCTAACCACGAGGTTACGATGCTTGAAAACGGACCGTATCCTTATATACTTAAACAGAGAATTCTGTCAAGAAAAGGACATCTTTCAAACGAGGCGTGCGCCGAATTTGCCCTTGAACTTGTAAAGGGCGGAACAAGATGGATTAATCTTTCTCATATAAGCAGGGAGAATAATCTTCCCGAAATCGCAAGACAGACGGTTATAGCCGCGCTTGCGGGGGACGGGCTTAAGAACGGCTTTGACTATAAGCTCAGCGTATCGAAGCCCGAAAACGACGAAAGGGCGATAATCATATGATTAAAATAAATATTATAGCGGTAGGTAAGCTTAAGGAAAAATACCTGCGCGACGCTTGCGATGAGTACAAAAAGCGTCTTTCGGCATTCGCAAATTTTAACACTGTTGAGGTTAACGAATATAAAAGCGACGACATTTCACAGGTTCTGAAAAAAGAGGGCGAGTCGATAATCGCTAAAATCCCGAAGGGCTCTTACGTTATACCTATGTGTATTGAGGGACGTCAGCTCTCATCGGAAGAAATAGCAAAAAAAATTGAAGAAATTTCCCTTGAAAACAGCGAGATTACCTTTATTATCGGCGGTTCCTTCGGGCTTTCAGACGAGGTAAAGGCGCTCGGAGACCTTAAACTCTCCTTCGGTAAAATCACTCTTCCGCATCAGCTTATGAGGGTTGTTCTCAGCGAACAGATTTACCGCGCTTTTTCAATTCTGAATAATTCAAAATATCATAAATAAATCTTAACCGCCTTCACATACTAAATATGAAAGGTGGTTTTTTTATGCAGGAAAAAGTCGGAAAAGACGGCGATACCGTAAAATTACTCCGCGAGTGCGACTCGGGAATTAAAATGGGCGTAGAGGCGATTGACGAGGTCCTCGGCAAGGTAAGGGACGAAAAGCTTTCGGATGTGCTCAAAAAGAGTAAGTATGAGCATCAGGTGCTTTCAGCCGAGGTTGAAAAGGAGCTTGACGTTCACGACGACGAGGGAAAGAGCCCTAACCCCGCTCTTAAGGGTATGAGCTGGCTTAAAACCAACGCTATGTATTTTGCTCAGCCCGACGATTCAACCGTTGCGGATTTGATTACCGACGGCTGTAATATGGGGGTAAAATCTCTCAGCCGATATTTAAATCAGTACAAGAGCGCCGACAGAAAATCTAAAGATATAGCCGAAAGGCTTGTAAATCTTGAACTCGGTTTAACCGAGGATATAAGAGCGTATCTTTAATAAAAAAGAGCAGTCAGAGACTGCTCTTTTCGTTATTACAACTCTTGAATAACCTCCTGAAATTCTGGCGTAGCTTTGAATTCATCCGGAAGGGGATATTTTTCTTCAATCAGATACTTTACTCTGCTTGTTGCAACAAAGGTGCTGCCGAGCGTGTGCTTATCAAATTCTCTCCCTTCAAAGAAGCTTGAATGCATAACCGTTATTCTGTCTAAAGCGTCAAATCGTTTTGCGAGGTCAATCTCCTGCTTCAGATATTGAATGCCTTTTTCATAATCCCCTGTTTTGGCATACAAATAGCCAAGATAGCCGTAGGAAAAGATGATGTTTCGCCAGGCTCTGCCGTAATTGCCGTCATCATAAAACAGCTTCAGCATATTGATTTCTGTCTGAACACCGTGGATTAACTCCTCCGGCTTATTGTTTTCGTCCGTTACATAAAAAAGATGTGATATGCCGTGGCACAGCAGGCTGATTTCCTCCTCAACTGCTTCCATAGTATGTTCTCTCCAAATTTCCGTATCGTGCGGATAAAGATATGAGCGCAAAAACTCCTGACCGTCGCGCATATACGGCATTTCTTTAAGTATTTCTTCGCAGTCCTTATGGGTGATGCCGCTGTCTTTATAATATGCCAGCGTGTTGTAATAGGCAGCTAAATAACGCTTTGCGCAGATGCGAACTGTGTCCACCCGACAATTATTCTGAATGTTCGCATAAATTGCCTTGATTTTCGGCAGATATTCTTTATAGTCCTTGCCGTTATTCCTGAAAGCTAAATCTCCCATATATCTGAGCTGGAGTCTGAAATCATTCGGGTATTTCTCTATTGCCTTAACAATTATTTCGTGCCTTTTTTCCGAATCTGTGAGGTTGTCAAATTCCTCAATTATACCGAGAATTTCCTTTTCGTTTTCAGCACGGTTTACGCCGAGCAGCTCGTCAACAGAAACGCCGAAATAGCCTGCGATTTCGGGTAAAAGCTCTATATCGGGAT
>CAMVRG010000110.1 GCA_947169815.1 uncultured Clostridia bacterium
TGTTGATATGTACCGTAACCGTTGAGGTTTCGCCTATCGAATCGTACTGCCATATTTTCTCGAAAAGCTCTTCCTTTGAGAAGATATTATCGGGCTGCTCGGCAAGGCAGGTAAGGAGCTCAAATTCTTTATTGGTAAAGCCGACTTCCTTACCGTTTACAAATACGCGGCGAGCCTTTTTATCTATTTTCATAGAGTCTGTTTCAATTATATCACTTTCCTCCTTTGAAGAGGCGGTAAGTCTTTCAAAGCGCTTGATATGAGCGATAACGCGCGCGACGAGCTCCGACGGGCTGAACGGCTTAACTATATAGTCGTCAGCGCCGAGACCGAGCCCCTTTATTTTATCAATATCGTCGCGCTTTGCGCTTACAAGAAGAACGGGTATATTACTTGTCATTCTTACCCGTTTGCATATTTCAAGCCCGTCAACCTCGGGAAGCATAATATCGAGTATTATTAAATCGAAAGTCTCGCTAAGCGCCTTTTCAAGCCCTTCGGCGCCGCCCGACGCGCTTGAAACGGTAAATCCGCTTGCTTCAAGATAGTCTCTTTCGAGCTGAAGGATGCTTTCGTCGTCCTCAACGATAAGAATTCTTTTATTCATTTTCAGTCTCCTTTCTGAGCGAAATAAGAACGGTTATTCCGCTTTCCTCGTTTTTTGTAGCCCAGATATGACCTCCGTGAAGCTCTACAATCTGTTTACAGACGGAAAGTCCGAGCCCCGAGCCGTCCTTAACCCTTGTACGCGATTTATCGGCGCGGTAAAAGGTGTCGAACATTTTTGAAAGGTCCTCGCTTTCAACGCCTATTCCGTTATCGGATATGCTGAGAATAACGGATTTTTCGTAGCTCTGTGCCTCTAATTTTATCTTTCCCCGAACGTCCTTTCGCGCGTATTTAACCGAGTTTGAAACGATGTTCTGAATAACTCTTGCAAAGCGGTCGGTATCGAGGATAACGGTATCGTCGGGTAAACAGTTATTGATTACCTCGAACTTAAAGCCCTTCTCCTCAAGAATAGGTCTTACCTCGTTTTCACAGTCCGAAATAAAATCACAGATTTTTATTTTATCGGTATTCAGCTCGATATTTCCGAGCTCAAGGCGTGAAATTGTAAGAAGCTCGTCGAGAAGCCTTTCCATAGAAAGCGTTGAATCGTAAATTGTATTAAGATACCTCTTCTGCTTTTCGGGGGTGTCGGCGATTCCGTCGCGAAGCCCCTCAACGTAGCCCTTTACCGAGGTCAGGGGAGTTCGTAAATCGTGGGCTACTCCCGCTATCATTTCCTTTCTCGATTGCTCGATTCTGTCTCTGTCGTCAATCGAGCTTTTAAGCCTTGTCGTCATATCGTTAAACGCGTCAACCGTGCGTCCTATTTCATTTGTACTGTTGAAATCAATTTTATAATCGAGGTTTCCCTTGGCTATTTCGTTAGCGCCCTCGGCGAGCTTTTTAATCGGAACAACTATTGTTCTTGAGGTAATAAACGAGAGGGCGGCTATTGAAATAATAAAGAGAATAACTACTAAACTGTAAAGCAGACGCGTTTTCCCTAAAACCATATCGGAATAGTTTTTAGGCGCAAAATAGAAAAACAGTACCGCCGCAATAGCGGGAATTACTATTCCGATAATTGAAGAAATTGTAATTCTTGTTCCTATTCTCATATTTTTTGAGGAACGCTTTTTTCCCTTCATAAGGCATAGCTCCTTTATTATTTTCACGGATATTTTATACTATTTCAATATATAATACAAGATTAAAACAGCTATAAATATTTAATTTTAAATATTTGTATTGACTAAAAGTAAAATTAATTGTAAAATAATATTAACAAATTGTTAATAAAGGAGGGGTAATAGTTGAAGAAAAGTGAAAAAAGACTGATAAGCATAGTGCTCGTTTTTGCAATTATTGCCTCAGTCCTTTCGATATGTGCTACCGCCTTTGCTAAGTCACAAAGGCTTATTCTCGACGTTTTATACAGCGACTCAATGGACGGAAACGAGGATTTACTCTGGTATATCTATACTCCCGAGATATCGGGAACATACAGCTTTATGTCGTTTAACGTCCCCCACAGCGAGGCGTACCTTTTCACTAAGGAGAGCGACGCTATGGGAACGAATAAGGTAATGACCCAGCTCGCCTATTCCTCCGAAAGCCGGGATTATGCTTCGAGGGGACAAAGCGGAGTTATTCAGTTTTGTCTTACATATCATCTTGAAGCGGGCGTTACCTATTACTACGCCGCGGGCTGGTGGAGCGAAAACCGAAAGAGCGGCACTATGAACGTAAAGCTTACCTGTGATGAATATGACGAGAGCGGAGTCGACAGCATTTCGCTTTCTAGCGGCGTTGTTTATACGGAAAATACCAACGGCTCATGGAAAACCGATGAAAGCGGCGCGGAGTATTTCAGCTATAACCTTTCAAGACTTCTCACAAATCTTACCGTTACCGTAAATTATAAGGACGGTACCTCGTCAAGCGTTACAGGTAAGGACGAGATTGACGGCAACGCGATTTCATACACCGCTTTTCAGGACGAAACTCACTGGTATCCCCAGACGAGCTCGCTTTATACCGCGAATACTCTTACGGTTTCCGTACTTGGAGTGAGCGCCGACTATGACGTAATAATTACCGAAAGCGGGCTTAAGAGCGTTAAACTGAAGGTTCTTGATTATACTACGGGAGAGCCGATTGAGGGCGCTACGGTAGCGAGAGAGAACGACTCTCAGAAAACCGACGAAAACGGTACGGTAACCGTGAGTATGAAATACGGCGAAAACGAAATAACCGTATCCGACCTTTTCGCTATGGAGAGAACGGTTACCGTTTCAATAAATACAACAATCCCAAATGTCGACCTTACCGAAAAGCCGATAGGTCTTTTAACGGGCGACTTCAACGCCGACAACGTCATAAACGGTAAGGATTACGCATATATTATGAAGCACTACACAGGCGACGTAAAAACCGCCGAGGTACAGAAATTCAAAGGACAGATAGGCTTTAAAAAGAGCGCCTATCCCGACCTTGTAATTCAGACATAAAAAAAGCAGGGGAGAGCCCTGCTAATCGAGTAAATCGTTATCCTTAAGCATTTTTACGAAGCTTTCAACATCGGTCTTTGCCCTTTGTTCGTCAACCTCGTATTCGCTGCACACAAGTTTAACGCATTCGTCAACGGTTATATCCTTCTGGAAGCAGTCCCAGAAAAACGAAGCCGAATCGTTAAGGGTAATCATAGCGTTAAAGCCCTTCGCGCTTTTTCCTACGGGGACGACTATATTTGAGCCTGCGATATTTCTTTTTACAAATCCGCTTTTGATTTTCATACGCACACGCCTTTCATTTTTTGTAAGTATATCATACAATCAGTTTTTTTACAAGGGGAAAAATTATGGATAAAATAAAAATCTCCAGGGACGGTAAGCTTTGTATTTTTACAATAGCCGTTATACTTGTTTCCTACGCTGCGGAGCGCATTTTTGAAATCTTCCTGCCTCACGGAAGAACAATCGGTATTGTACTCGCTATGGTATATACCCTTCTTCTTGCGTTTACGGTTTATGTAATTTCAAAAACGAAGGAAACGCGGCTCGGGCTTCTCGCGGCGCTTCTTGCGTATAAGATGATGCCCGTTAATATCAGCTATTTGTACCAGTATTCCCAAAGCGCGGATATGCTTTTCTTTATAGTAAAAAAGGCGGCTATGCTTATGTTCGCCGTGCTTATATTCAGGCTCTATTCGGCGCAGGATAAGGAAAAGCGGGTTACCGCCCCCGTTATACTTACAATTATTTTTGCCGTACCGTTTTGTACAGAAATATCAAGCGCGCTTATGAAATACTTTTTAAACGTTACGGGAAGTATGCTTTTCGGCTATTTTTCACAGTTTGCGCTCTATGCTCTGGCAACCTTTGTAATACTCGGAACGGCGTATTATTCGGGTATGTATTCGCTTCGCTTTGCGGCGGGGTATGAGATTATCGCGCTGATTATAAACGTTGTAAAGGTCGGAGCAAAAATCGGTTACAGAATACTGAACTCCTGGCATATAAGCAAGAGCTTTTACGTATGGATAGTCCTTTATCTTGCGCTTATGCTGTGCTTCGCTCTTGCGCTGAAAATCAAACAGAGAAAAATAGTCCGTGAATAACACGGATTATTTTTTATTTACTTGACTTTAAGATATTATATTGATATTATATTTTATTAGAATAATAATTTCAGGTGGTTTATTATGAAGGATTTAGACAATCTCTGTATGAATTGCTTTAAAGAGCTTACCGAGGGCGCAGTCTGTTCGGAATGCGGTTACGATAACGATAAAGAAACCGAATTTGTATACCTTGCGCCTAAGACGCTTCTTTCGGGAAAATATGTTGTAGGCGCTTTTCTCACACACGAGAGCGACAGCGTTACCTACGCGGGCTACGATACCCAGCTTGATAAGAAAATTCTTATAAGAGAATTTTATCCCAAGGGAATCGCAAGCCGCCTTGAGGGAAATAATATTCTTCATATCCGTCAGCGCTTCGCGGGCGATATTGATAAGCTCAAGGGTTCGTTTTATAATCTTTGGACAACCCTTGAAAAAATGCATTCGCTTTCTGCGGTTGTTCCCGTTTACGACGTGTTTGAGGAAAATGCTACGGTTTATGCGATAATCGAATTTATGGATTCAATTCCGCTTCGCGAATACCTTATAAGAAACGAAGAGGGAATTATCGCGTGGGAAAGCGCAAGACTTATGTTTATGCCCGTTCTTACGACTATCGAGTCCCTTCACGCTAACGGAATTATCCACGGCTCTATTACTCCCGACAGCCTTATGCTCTGCCGCGACGGTAAGGTAAGGCTCAGCCCGTTTTGTATTCAGGAGTGCGCTGATAAAAACAGTCCGCTTGAGTTCGTTGAGAGCGCGGGATATACCGCGATTGAGCAGTATGATAATACCCACGCAATCGCCCCTGCAACCGATATTTACGCTTTTTCGGCTTGTATCTACCGCGCGCTTGTAGGAACGAATCCGCCCGACAGCCTTTCAAGAGAGGCTAACGATAAGCTGATGATTCCAAATTCAATCGCAGAGAAAATTCCGATGCACGTTATTAAGGCGCTCGGAAGCGGACTTCAGATTTATCCCGAGAAAAGGATTAAAACCGTATCTGAATTCAGAGAGCTTCTCGACGCAGCCCCGTCGGTTCAGGCGAGGGCTCAGAGTACCGAGGACACCTATCATAAGGATATAGATAAAAGCACGTATATCGACTACTCAAAGCTTGACGACGCTCAGAATAAGCGCTCAAGAATAGCTATTGCCGTTCTTGCAATACTTATTATTATTGCAATCGGAGCGGGAATATACGTAGTTAAGTTTACCGATTTATTAAAGCAGCCCGAAACGACTACAACGACTACCCAGGTTCAGACCTTTGAGGTTCCGAATATCGCCAATAACGGCTACACCCAGAGCGACGTTCAGAATAACGGAGCGTGGAACCAACAGTTTACAATCTCGTTTACCGAGGATTATTCAAAGGACGTTGAAAAGGGAATAATCTTCAAACAGAGCCTTAAGGCGGGCGAGAAGGTCAACCAGGGCGCCGAGCTTATTCTTACGGTAAGTAAGGGTATTCAGACGGCTGAGGTGCCCGACCTTTCAAATAAGACGGTTGAGGAAGCTAAGAAAACGCTTGAGGACCTCGGCTTTAAGGTTTCAACGGTTGAGGTATATAACGACGGAGGTCATACGCCGAATACGGTAAAAGGCTCCTACGGTACGGCTCCCGCCAAGGGCGAGACGGTAGCGGTTGGCGAGGAAATAATCCTTCAGGTTTACGGCGAGGTTCAGACAACTACTACTCAGGCGGCTGACAATAACTAACGAATAAAAAGGGGCGGAATTATTTTCCGCCCTTTTTTGCAACACTTTGAATTATTTTCATTACTATATAAACGAAAGCTTTCGGGAGGTGACAAAATGAACGAAAGGGAGCTCGTAATCTTATCCCAGAGCGGAGACAAAGACGCCTTTGCTCAGCTTTATTCGCTTTATAAGGATAAGCTCTACCGCTATGCGCTTTACCGTCTTGAAAATAAA
>CAMVRG010000111.1 GCA_947169815.1 uncultured Clostridia bacterium
GTCTATCTGTCAGCAGCAGATATGTTTTTTTGACTTTCCGCTTCGCGAATTGATGATTATTATAACTGTGCCTTCCGTTATTTCTGTAAGTTCGGTCTCGGCGCCAAACCCCGTAAAAAAGCAGCTCTCGACCCGATGCAGACGGGTACGGTTATCCACTACGTTCTTGAACATATTATTAAGGACAAGGGCAAGGACGGTCTGTGTAAGCTCTCGAAAGGCGAAGTAAAACTTCTTGTAAATCGGTATCTCGATTATTATTTAAAGAACCTGATGGGCGATTCCTCACAGTTTACGCCGAGATTCAGATATCAGTTTATGCGCCTTTCAAAAATGCTTGTATCGGTTGTTGAAAGGCTTAAAAGCGAGTTTACAATTTCCGACTTTGAGCCGAAAGCGTTTGAACTTAAAATCGGAAACGATACATCTTCCGACGAAGAAACCGTTAAATCAAAGCGTTTAACTCTTCCCGACGGCGGCTCTATAGAAATTAAGGGCGCTATCGACAGAGTTGATATGTATGAGAAAAACGGCGTTAAATACGTTCGCGTTGTCGATTATAAATCTGGGACGAAGGAGTTTAAGCTGTCGGATATTATCTACGGTCTTAACCTTCAGATGTTTATTTATCTTTTCACGCTTTCCGAGGGTGAAAGTGAATATTCGGGACGTGCGGCGGGCGTGCTTTATATGCATTCCGCAAGAAAGCTTATTTCCATAAGCCGAAACGAGGATGTTGACGAGCAGGTAAAATCGGGCGAAAACAAGCTTTATAAAATGAAGGGAATTATACTTAACGACAGTGATAACGAGCTTGCCGAGCATATGGAACATGGCTTAAAAGGTCGCTTTATCCCCGCGAAGCTCTCGTCGGGCGACGTTGTAACTGGTAATATTGTAAGCCTTGCCGAGCTCGGTATGCTCAGCAAAAGAATTGACACGCTCATATCCGATATGGGCTCATCTCTTCACGGAGGTATGATTAAACAAAATCCCGTTCACGGTAAGAGTCACGATAAAACCTGCGAATTCTGTGACTTTAAAGCCGTATGTATGAACAAAACGGAAATAAAGCCGCGCGAAATTAAAGATATGAATTACGCCGAGGTTATGGACGTATTAAGAGAGGAGGACGAGTAAATGGAGCTTAAATATACTCCCGCCCAGGAAGCCGCCGTAAACGCTTATGACAGTAATATACTTGTAAGTGCCGCCGCTGGCTCGGGCAAGACGCGCGTCCTCGTTGACAGAGTTATTAACCTAATTACGCGAGCTGAATACAATACTGACCTTGACGAGCTTCTCGTTGTAACCTTTACTAACGCGGCAGCAACTGAAATGAAAGTAAGAATATCTGAGCGTCTTAACGAGATTATCAGAGAAGAGCCTAATAATTCAAATGTCCGCAAACAGCTTTCTCTTCTTCCTTCAGCCAGGATTTCAACAATTGATTCTTTTTGTATAAATCTTGTAAGAGAGAATTTCTTTACGCTCGGAATCGAACAGGATTTCAGAGTTATGGATAGCTCAGAGGAGGTTATTCTCCAAAAGAGCATAATCGACGAATTGGTTGAGCAGCGGTATGAAAGCGAGGACGAGGATTTCAGGCTTCTTGTGGAGCTTCTTTCAAGCATGAAAAGCGATAAAGAGCTGACTGAAGCAGTACTCAAAATCAACGACTTTATCTCGTCTCAGCCCTATCCGCTTGAATGGCTGAGAGATATATGCGAGCTCTATAACCCCGAAACGCCCTTTGACAAGAGCGTTGTAAAAGCGGTTCTTGTTGATGAAATTTGCTTTACACTCGATTATATCAGAGAAATTATTGATTTTGAAAGGTCGCTTTTAATAAGAGACGACGGAATGTATGAAAAGTATTCCGATATGCTCAGTGAGGATGAACAGGTGATAAACAGCTTATATTCGTCGCTTGATTCAACTTGGGAGGATATAAGAAAAGCGGTTAAAAACGTAAGCTTTTCAAGAGCGCCTCAGGCGAGGGGAGAAGCTCCCGCTTATAAAGACCTTCTTCTTGACAGACGTAAGGTATACGCCGCTGCGGGAGGGCTTTTAAATAAAAAAGTAAAGCCTCTTTTATCCTACGGATATGATGACATAAAAGCCGATAATGAAAAACTATATAAGACCTTTAAGGTTCTTTGCGCTCTTGTCGGCGAGTTTAATACAAGGCTTCTTGAATCTAAAAAGGAGCTTGGCTCTTATTCATTTTCGGATATAGAGCATTTCGCTATTCAGCTTCTTTTTTATCCCGAAGATGGCGGATATAAGAGGACTGAGCTTGCCGATACGCTTTCCGCTCAGTTTAAGGAAATACTCGTTGACGAATACCAGGATACGAATACTGCGCAGGACAAACTTTTTGAAATGCTTTCAAGCGGTAAAAACCGTTTTATGGTAGGAGATATAACACAGAGTATATACCGATTTCGTCTTGCTATGCCGTCGATATTCAGTTCGAAAAAGGAAAGCTATAAGCCTTATAAAGAGGGCTCGGGCGAAACTGAACAGAAGATAATTCTCGATACTAATTTCCGCTCTAAACAGGAAATCTGTGACTTTACTAATTTCCTCTTCTCAAATCTTATGACAAAGAAAATCGGCGAGCTTGACTATACGGAGGAGGACTACCTCAATAAGCTTGAAAGAACTGACGACGTAAGCGATAAAACCGTTCAGCTCTGTATCGCAGATGTTCCCGAGGGATATGAAAAAGTCGAATATGAGGCAAGGTGCATAGCCGATTTAATTGTTAATAAGGTTAAAAACCGCGATACCGTAACCGTAAAGGGAAAGGAAAGAGAGGTCGGCTTCGGCGATTTCGCCGTACTTCTGCGCTCGGCTAAGGGAACGCTTCCCGTTTTCAGTAAGGTATTTGCCGAATACGGTATTCCCGCAGTAGCGAATAACAGAACGAATCTCTTTGAAAACAACGAGATTTCTATATTGATTTCGCTTCTCAGAGTAATAGATAATCCTATGCAGGATATACCTCTTCTATCTACCTTAATGTCAGTATTTTACGGCTACTCAGCCGACGATATAGCACTCGCGAGAGTCAACTGTAAAAAGGGTAATCTTTATACTGCGATATGTAACTCGCCTGAAAGGTATAAGGCTTTTCTTTCAGACCTTGAAAAATACCGAAGATACGCTTCATCAATGAGCGTTGAGAGCTTTATAAGACAGATTATCAGCGATACCTCGTATCCCGCTTTAATCTCGGTTATGGGCAACAGCGAGCAGAGAAAGCTCAACGTACAGCTTCTCGTCGGCTTTGCGCGGAATTTTGATTCAGGCGAAAACGCAGGGCTTAGCGCCTTTATAAGATACATTGATTCTATTATCGAAGCAGGACTTGATGTTGACAGCGCGGAGCTTCCTCCCGAAGAGCTGAGCGCCGTAAGGATTATGTCGATTCACGGTTCTAAGGGACTTGAATTTCCGATAGTTATTTTCGCTGATACGTCTCACCAGTATAATACAATTGATGAACGAGCAAGCCTTCTTCTTAATAACGACCTCGGCGCAGGACTTAAGGTACATGACGAGGAACGTCTTTGCAGCTACGATTCGGTTCAGTATACGGCGATTAAGAATATGAATTCAAACGCGTCTATGAGCGAAAACTTAAGGGTACTTTACGTTGCGCTAACAAGGGCTGAAAGCGAGCTTATCTGCTTTATTTCAAATAAAAATATTCTCTCAAAAATCGCCGCTCTCGGAAATAAGGTTACGTCCCTTAAGCTGAATCCCTATGCGGTAAGACAGGCTTCGAGCGACGCGGAGCTTCTTATTATGGCTTCTCTGACGCATAAGGACGCGGGAAAGTTAAGGGAGCTGTGTTCGCACGAAATACCTGTAAACGATAAATTCGACTTTCCGCTTTGTGTTAATATTATTAATGACGTAAGCGAAATGAGCGAAAGCGAGGGAGTTATTTCTGCAAGCGATACTGCGCTCATTGAGAGGATAAGAGATAAGCTTTCCTTTAAATATGAAAGAGCCTTGCTTTCGTCCTATGCCTCAAAGCGCGCTGCTTCGTCACTTGACGAAAGGGAACACGGCTTTAAGTATTTTGCCTCTGAAAAGCCTTCGTTTATGTACGGCGATAAGATAACGAGCGCCGAAAAGGGAACGGCAATGCACGCGTTTATGCAGTACTGCGATTATCAGAATTCACGCGATAATCTTGAGGACGAAATCGATAGACTTACCGAGCTTTCGCTGATTACCGGGACTCAGTCTGATTGTCTTGACAGGGATAAGCTGAAAACGTTTTTCAGCTCTGCTCTTGCCGCGAGAATGTTCAGGAGCGACAGGCTTTACCGCGAATTAAGGTTAAGCTCGTTCGTATCGCTCAGCGAGCTTGAGGATACGGATATCGACGATGAGGTACTCGTTCAGGGCATAGCCGACTGCGTATTTGAAGAGGACGGAAAGCTCGTTCTCGTTGACTATAAAACGGACAGGGTAAAAAGCGAAGAAGAGCTTCTCGATTTGTATAGAAAACAGCTTTCTTTTTATAAGCGCGCCGTATCAAAAACTCTCGGTATGGAGGTAAAGGAAACTATGCTTTACTCCTTTGAACTCGGCAGGGAATGTATTTATACATAATTTATCAATTAAAAAAATGCTTGCATTTTTAAATACATTGTGCTATAATTCATACGCTACTAAGTAAAGGTCGGCTGTTACCGGCCTGACAGACTAAGTGAGGTGAAAGTAAATGAAGGAAGGAATTCATCCTAAGTATGTTGACTGTACGGTAAGATGCGCATGCGGCGAAACTTATCAGACTAAGAGCACTAAGGGCGATATGAAGGTTGATATATGCTCAAAGTGTCATCCGTTCTATACAGGACGTCAGAAGCTTGTTGATACAGGCGGACGTGTTGACAGATTCAACAGAAGATTTGCTAAAAAGGCATAATTTCAGGGCGGAATATTCCGCCCTTTAAATTATTTCGGTGAACTATGGAAGAATATAAAACGGTTGAAACCGAGTCGTCGGACTCGTTCATAGAAAAGAAAAGTAAATTCATCGGCTACGTAAAGCCTGTTAAGACGCCTGACGAGGCGGTTGAATTTATCAATACAATTAAATCTAAGCACTGGGACGCTACGCATAACGTTTACGCCTATGTTCTTCGAGAAAATAACGTTCAGCGCTATTCCGACGACGGCGAGCCGTCGGGAACGGCGGGAGTTCCCGTTCTCGACGTTATTTTAAAGGAGGGAGTAACGGACGTATGCGTTGTCGCTACGCGCTATTTCGGCGGAACTCTTCTCGGTGCGGGAGGACTCGTTAGAGCGTATTCCCATACCTCAAAAATAGCTCTTGAGGCGGGGAAGATAATTACTATGGCTGAATGCAGCGTTTTTGAAACCGCGGTTGATTACAGTTTTTACGATAAGCTCGTGAAATTACTTGAAGAGCTAAACTGTAATGTAATCAATACGGAATACGCTGATAATGTTAAAGTAACGCTTTCGGTTAAGGCTAATCTATCTGAATATCTCGCCGAGCAGCTGACTGATTTAAGTAACGGCAGATACAGTTTAAAATTCTTAAACAGAATATTCGATAAAGTATAACAGCAACTTATTTGTTGCTGTTATTTATTTGTAATATTATTGTAATAAATTTCTTGACTTTTTTACACAATATATTGTATAATGTACAATGTATGTATACTTGTTATTGGAGGAAATGGTTTGGCTAAGAAGGCTTACGGTAACGAAAGTATTAAAAGCTTAAAGGGCGCTGACCGTGTAAGAAAACGTCCTGCCGTAATATTCGGCTCGGACGGTATCGAGGGCTGTCAGCACAGCGTATTTGAAATTATGAGTAACTCTATTGACGAGGCGAGAGAGGGTCACGGTAAGAAAATTATCGTAACCCGTTTTCTTGACGGATCGGTTGAGGTTCAGGATTTCGGCCGCGGTATTCCCGTAGACTATAATAAAAATGAGGATAAGTATAATTGGGAGCTTCTTTTCTGCGAGCTTTACGCGGGCGGAAAGTATGACAGCAGCGGAGATAACTATGAATTTG
>CAMVRG010000112.1 GCA_947169815.1 uncultured Clostridia bacterium
TGAAAGCCTCCTCGACTATATACTGAATAGCGGGCTTATCAACTATATTAAGCATCTCCTTGGGAACTGCCTTTGAAGCGGGAAGAACTCTTGTTCCGAGCCCTGCCGCGGGAATTATCGCTTTTCTTACCTTCATAGTTTTACTCCCTTAAATCAGATTTAAAAGCATCTGAACCGCAAGAAACGCAATCATCGGCGCAAAAAGATTAACGCCGCCCTTGCTTGAAAGATAAATCCTTCTCATCTGTTCCTGCGACAGATTCACGTTTTCATTATTAACCATAGGCGTACTGAACGCCGCCCCGTTATCAAGCTGAACGCGGACGCGTTTAATAAGCGAGGTAACCGTCGATTTGTAAATTTTATCCGCAGCGAGCGCCTCAGCAACGCGCAGAATTAAAAACAGAGCAATAAACGAATACGTTATTATTATTGCTTTATTATAATCGGCTGCCGACTGTACGCCCGAAAGAAGCTTCTGCGCCTCGGCGGCGTTGTTCTGAGCGATAAACTCAGACGCGTTTACAAAAACCTCCATCGTTTTGGGAGCGAGCTTTGCAAACAGAAAATCCGAGCCGACTAAAAGCATAACCGTAAGCGAAATAAGCGAAACCGCCTGGCGGTAAATCTTTCTGTAAAAATAGTAGAGCGAGCCGAAGAAAAACGCGCCCCAGTTCCACGAAAGCTTTTTTGTTCCGTCCTCAAGCCTTTTGAATATTCTTACAAAACGGGGAGCGTTGCTCCTTACCGTCGCCGCGACGTCGCTTATGCTTTCGCCGTCAATAGTCTGGGGGTCGGAATCAAAGGCGGAGATAAAAGCGGGAAGGGGAGGCGCTGCGGGAGCGTTATTTTCGCTGTTACCGTTATTCCCGGAAGCCTCCTTGAACGCGCTTACTATATCAAAATTATTCTTTTTGAGCTTTTCCTCATCGGAAAAATCAAAGTTGGTTTTATGAAGCCCCTTATTAACGCAGTGACCGACATAGTTATAACATTCTCTGTGGTGCGGCGTTCCGCACTCGGGACATACTACTATATCGTCACCCTCTGCAAAAATTCTTTTGCATACGGGACATTCGATGTTTTCGTATCTTGACATTATATTCTCCTTCTGAAAATTATAAAAACACCTTAGTCTTTATATTATATAATTGTAAGAACAAAAAATCAATAGTTTTTGACCTTGAAAAAATCAATATAATGTTATATAATTATTTATTATAGATTTATTCGGAGATATACAATGTTATTTTACGAAGAGCTTAAACAGAGACTGCTCGGCTTTGAAGGAGCGGTAAATAATATCAGAGAGGCGCTGAATATTGATTCTCTCAGGGAAGAGGTTGCCGAACTTGAAAAGCTCAGCGCGGCTCCCGATTTCTGGGACGATATGGAAAAGAGCCAGAAAACCATGCAGAAAATCGGCTCGCTTAAAGCGAAAATTTCATCATACGACGAGCTTAAAAGCGACTTTGACGACGCGCTCGTAATGATTGAGCTTGCCGACGAGGAGGAGGACGAAAGCCTTCAGGACGACTGTAAGGCAAGCGTTGACGATATTGAAAAGAGATGCGAACAGCTTACCCTTTCAACTATGCTCAGCGGCGAATTTGACTCAAATAACGCAATTCTTACCTTCCACGCGGGCGCGGGCGGAACCGAGGCGCAGGACTGGGCGGAGATGCTTTTCAGAATGTATAACCGCTGGGGCGAGCGCCACGGCTATAAGGTATCGACTCTTGACTATCTCGACGGTGACGTTGCGGGAATAAAGAGCGCTACTATTCTTGTTGAGGGCGAAAACGCCTACGGATATCTTCACGGGGAAATGGGAATTCACCGTCTTGTAAGAGTAAGCCCGTTCGACTCCTCGGGAAGGCGCCACACCTCGTTTGCTTCTCTTGAGGTTATGCCCGAAATCAACGACGACGTTGACGTTGAAATCCGAGAGGAGGATATAAAAATGGACGTATACCGCGCCTCGGGCGCAGGCGGACAGAAGGTAAACAAAACCTCGTCGGCAGTACGTCTTACCCATATTCCTACGGGAATAGTCGTATCGTGTCAGATTGAGCGTTCTCAGCATCAGAACCGAGAGGTTGCTATGCGTATGCTGAAATCAAAGCTCGTTGAAATCAAGGAGCGCGAAAACCTCGAGAGAATTGAGGATATAAAGGGCGAACAGAAGGAAATCGCCTGGGGCTCACAGATTCGCTCCTACGTATTTATGCCGTATACAATGGTCAAGGACCACAGAACGAATTTTGAAATGGGTAATATTACCGCCGTTATGGACGGAGACCTTGACGGCTTTATAAACGCTTATCTTAAAATGAAAAGTATAGAAAGCAGTGAAAAATAATGTATGAATTAATGACTCAGTACAGCGTGACTACGCTCGAGGGCTTTGCGGTTCATCTTGTAATCGCGATTGTTCTCGGAGCGCTGATAGGACTTGAAAGACAGTTTACGCGACACCCCGCAGGTATACTTACTAACCTTATAGTATGTCTCGGAGCGTATGCGTTTACGGCGTTCAGCTTCCTTGTAAATCCTGCGGGAATTAAAGATATTACCCGTGTTGCCGCTCAGGTTGTATCGGGTATAGGTTTTCTCGGCGCGGGCGTTATTATACGCGAGGGCGGTAACGTAAGAGGGCTTAATACTGCGGCTACCGTATGGGCGAGCGCCGCGGTCGGAATACTCTGCTGCCTTGATAATCTTGTATACGCCTGTCTGGTCGGCGGAGCTATCGTTGTCGTTCATCTTGTGCTTCATCCGATTTCGCATAAAATCGACAAGCTGAGAAGATACGATAAGAGCGATAAAAGACGAAACGAAGAGGCGCTTTATAAGATTTCCGTCGTGTGTCCCGAGGACGTGGAGCTTGACGTAAGAAAAAATATTATGCATATAATCAAGCACGAGCCCGAGGCGCTGCTTCACACGCTTGAAACCGTCGGCGTTCACGACGACGATAACAATAAAAAAATCCGAGCGTTCATTACAACCAAAACCGATAACGACGCTCTTATTGAAAATCTTATTACTCAGGTCGGCAAAAACGATAAGGTAATTTCCGCGGGCTGGAAAATTGAACACGATAATTAAATTTTAACAATAATATTATTCCTCCTCTGTCAAAAAATAAGACAGAGGAGGATTTATTATGAAAAAAATTATTATACCGTTTCTGGTATTAACGCTTCTGAGCGGATGTACGGTAAACGTCCGTCAGCCGTCAGAAAATAATACAGATAGTAGTATTTCGGAAAGCGAATCGGCTACTACCGTACCGCCCGCCGACCCTGTTGCGAGCCTTGATTCGCTCTCGGCGGAGAAGATAGTATGGGGCTTCGGAAGAGTAACGGAGCACCGAAAACCCGAGGAGCCTATGGCGCTTAACGAGAAGTATTCGTCGCTCGGCGCAAGCTGGTTTGTAAAGGGAGAAAAAACGATATGCCTTACCTTCGACGAAGGGTATGAAAACGGCTATACTCCGTCGATTTTAGATACTCTTAAGGAAAAGAACGTCAAAGCGATTTTCTTCGTTACCTACGATTTCGCAAAGGATAACGGCGAGCTTATAAAGCGTATGATAGACGAGGGACACGTTGTCGGAAATCACTCTTATCACCACTACTCTATGGACGAGCTCGACACCTCTACCGCAAAGGACGAGGTCAGCTTTCTTCACGACTATATCAAGGACAAATACAATTATACAATGAGTTATTTCAGATTTCCTAAGGGCGAGTTTTCCGAACGCTCGCTCGGTATAGTTCAGTCGCTCGGATATAAGAGCGTATTCTGGTCGTTTGCCTACGCCGACTGGGACCCTGACTCCCAGCCCGAGGAGAGCGCGTCGTTTACTAATATCTGTGAGTCAACCCACGACGGAGAGATTCTTCTTCTCCACGCCGTAAGCAAAACCAACGCCGATATTCTTTCGAAGATAATTGACGACGTTGAAAAGCAGGGTTATAAGTTCACTGTCAATATATAGTGTATAATGTCGTCGGCTGTACTGACAGTCGGCGATAATTTAATAAATTTTGAATTTTTAATTTGGCTATTGAGATTGACTTTTTGATATTTTATAATATATTCCTAAAAGTTTATCTTTTATTAAATATAACCTCTGAAAGTGAGATTTACATAATGATTTTTTCAAGGGAATTAGGTATTGATTTGGGAACCTCAACGACTCTTCTTGCGGACAAGAGAGGACATATTCTCATTAATGAGCCGAGCGTCGCGGCGCTTGATATTAAAACCAAGCAGGTCATTACAACGGGTAACGACGCTAAAAAAATGATAGGAAGAACGCCGGGTTCAATAGTCCCCGTAATGCCGATAAGAGGCGGCGTTATCGCCGATTTTGATATGACTGCGGATATGCTTCACAGCTTTATGCAGCGTTCAAGCAAAAGAAATATGTTTACAAAAACAAGCGTTGTCGTCAGCGTCCCCTCGGGAGTAACCGAGGTTGAACGACGCGCGGTTGAGGACGCGGTAAGAGCTGCGGGCGCACAGGACGTTGAGCTTATCGAGGCGCCTATGGCGGCGGCTCTCGGAGCGGGACTTCCCGTATATGAGGCTACGGGCTCAATGATAATCGACTTCGGCGGCGGAACCTGCGACATAGCGGTTGTAACGCTCGGACGCGTTGCGTCGTGTAACAGCGTAAAAATCGGCGGCGACGCGATTAACGAGGCGATAGTTAACTACCTTAAAAGAGAACACGGACTCCTTGTCGGGGAAAAGACGGGCGAGGACATCAAGCTCAAAATAGGTTCAGCCTCCGAATACGACGGCGAGGCTGCTATGGAAATTAAGGGACGCCGTATAGAGGACGGGCTTCCCGGCTCGGCGGAGATAACCTCGGCTGATATAAGAGAGGTTATAAACGTTCTTATCGACGAGATTATCGCGGCGGTAAAGGAAACGCTTGAAGCGACTCTTCCCGACCTCGCTGCGGATATACTCGACAGAGGAATTTACCTCACGGGCGGCGGCGCAAGGCTCAGAGGTCTTAAGGAAAAGCTTGAAAGAGATATTAAAATTCCCGTTATAGTACCCAACGCCCCCGAAACCTGCGTTGTGCTCGGTACGGCGGTCTGCCTCAGAAGAGGAATAAAATAATTTTTCGGAGAAATAAATGAAATCGTTTTTTACTAACAGCCGTTTTAAACTTGTTACTGCAATAATCGCCCTTCTTCTTGCGGGAGCTCTTCTCGCGGGTCTTACGGGACGAAGCGAAACTGTTCAGTCCTCTGTTGTCGGAACGGTTTTGTCACCTCTTCATTTTGTCGCTCAGAAGATAAGCAACGGCTTTGATACCGCATTCGGCAACATAAAGCCACACGCGGCGTATGAAAAGAAGATTGACTCTCTTGAAGAGGAAAACGGCGACCTCAAGGCAAAGCTTGCCGACTATGAGGATATGAAAAAGCAAAACGAGATGTATAAGGACATACTTGAGCTTAAGGAGGAAAAATCCTCTTATCAGTTTGTCGAGGCTTCCGTTATCGCAAGAGACGGCGCGGATATTTACAAATCCTTTTCGATAAGCAAGGGCTCCGTAAGCGGAGTAAAGGTCGGAAACGCGGTAATCTATAAGAAAAACCTTATCGGAATAATTGACAAGGTATATCCCGATTACAGCGTGGTCAAAACTATACTTAACCCGAAATTCAACGCCTCGGCGTATGAGATTATTTCGGGCGAAATATCATATGTTACGGGCAACGCAAGGCTTGCGAGAGAGGGAAAGTGTAAGATGTCCAACCTCTCGTCGGATACCCATGTTGCCTACGGCTCGATTATCTGTTCGGCAGGCATAGGCGATAAAATCCCGAAGGGACTCGTTATAGGAACCGTTGACGAGGTTGCCGACGAGGCGGCGGATATTTCTTCATATGCGCGTATTGTTCCCGAGGTCGATATCGACGAGATTTCACAGTGCTTTGTAGTAACTAACTTTTAGGTAGATAAATAAATGGAATTGTCATACAGAGAAAAGACAATTAAATACGGAATATACGCGGCGGTAATCGTT
>CAMVRG010000113.1 GCA_947169815.1 uncultured Clostridia bacterium
ATGTTCTTGATATAGTCAGCATGGCCGGGGCAGTCAACGTGTGCATAGTGACGAGCGTCAGTTTCGTACTCAACGTGAGCTGTGTTGATTGTGATACCACGTTCTCTCTCTTCAGGAGCCTTATCGATATCTGCATAGTCTTCAAACTTTGCATAGCCCTTGTTAGCAAGATACTTGGTGATGGCAGCGGTAAGAGTAGTCTTACCGTGGTCAACGTGACCGATTGTACCGATATTTACATGGGGTTTGGTACGGTTAAAATGTTCTTTTGCCATTGGAATTTCCTCCTTAAAAATTTACATTTGTAAAATTATCATTGATATTTTAACAAATACTTACCTAAATATCAAGTATTTTATTAAAAATGTTGGTATTTAATCTCTTAGTGTTAAATATTTAATCTCTTTTTGAAGAACGTTCGCTAATAATCTTCTCTGAGATTGACTTCGGAACGGGGTCGTAGCCCTCGGGTTCCATAGTATACTGTCCTCTTCCCTGAGTCTTCGAACGAAGGTCGTTTACGTAACCGAACATCTCTGAAAGCGGAACACGCGCGTTAATCTGCTTAACGCCGCCGATTCTGTCTTCCATTCCCTGAATCTGGCCGCGGCGGGAGTTAAGGTCTCCTATTACGTCGCCCATATAGTCCTCGGGAACGATTACTGTAACCTTCATCATAGGCTCAAGGATAATCGGGTCAGCCTTCTTAGCAGCGTCCTTGAACGCCATAGAGCCTGCAATCTTGAACGCCATTTCAGACGAGTCAACCTCGTGGTATGAACCGTCGTAAAGCTCAATTCTCAAGTCTACCATAGGATAGCCTGCAAGAATACCGCTCTTCATGGCCGCCTGAATACCCGCGTCAACAGCGGGGATGTATTCCTTCGGAATTGCGCCGCCGACAACCTGGTTTTCAAACTCATAGCCCTTGCCGATTCCCTTTTCGTCAACGTTCGGGAACATACGGATCTTAACGTGACCGTACTGACCCGAGCCGCCCGACTGTTTCTTATACTTAAGGTCAGACATTGACTCGCCCTGGATTGTTTCTTTATAAGCAACCTGCGGCGCGCCGATATTAGCCTCAACCTTGAATTCACGGAGAAGTCGGTCAACTATAATCTCAAGATGTAATTCGCCCATGCCTGCGATAATAGTCTGTCCTGTTTCTTCGTCGGTATAAGCCTTAAAGGTCGGGTCCTCTTCAGCGAGCTTTGCAAGCGCAACGCCCGTCTTCTCCTGACCTGCCTTAGTCTTAGGCTCGATAGCAACACGGATAACGGGATCCGGGAAGTTCATTGATTCAAGGATAATCGGGTGTTTTTCGTCACAGAGCGTGTCGCCCGTGGTAGTATTCTTAAGACCTACCGCAGCGGCGATATCGCCCGCGTAGCACTCGGTAATATCCTCTCTGTGATTAGCGTGCATCTGGAGAATTCTTCCCATACGCTCTTTATTGCCTTTAACTGAGTTATAGCAGGGCTTACCTGCCTCAGCGATACCCGAGTAAACTCTGAAATAACAGATTTTACCTACATACGGGTCGGTAGCAATTTTAAATGCAAGAGCTGAGAAGGGCTCTTCGTCAGACGCATGACGCTCTTCTTCTTTATCCGTATACGGATTAACGCCCTTAATTGAAGCAATATCCGTAGGAGCAGGCATAAAATCAACAATCGCGTCAAGCAGCGGCTGAACGCCCATATTTCTGTAAGCGGTACCGCAGCACATTGGAACCATAGTTCCGTCGATTGTGGACTTACGGATAACTCTCTTGATTTCGTCAACGGTAATAGCTTCCTCGCCGTCCTCGAAATACTTTTCCATAAGCTCTTCGTCCTGCTCTGCAACGTGCTCAACAAGCTTGCTTCTGTATTCAGCGGCAAGGTCCTTAAGCTCGTCGCGGATTTCTCTCTCCTCGAACTCCATACCTTTATTCTTGTCGGGTTCGATATAGATTATTTCTTTGTTTTCAATGAGGTCAATTATTCCCTCAAAGGTCTGTTCCGCACCGATAGGGAGCTGAATCGGAATAGCGTTACACTGGAACCTGTCAAGAACCATATTGTAAACGTTAAAGAAATCCGCGCCCATAATATCCATCTTATTTACGAATATCATTCTCGGTACGCTATATTCGTCAGCCTGGCGCCATACGGTTTCAGACTGAGGCTCAACGCCGCCCTTAGCACAGAGCACCGTTACCGAGCCGTCAAGAACACGCAGTGAACGCTGAACCTCAACAGTAAAGTCAACGTGTCCCGGTGTATCAATAATATTGATTCTGTGGCCTCTCCAGAAGCAGGTTGTTGCAGCGGAGGTGATAGTAATACCTCTCTCCTGCTCCTGCTCCATCCAGTCCATTGTTGCGGAGCCGTCGTGAGTCTCGCCTATTTTATGGTTAATACCGGTATAGTAGAGAATACGCTCGGTAGTAGTAGTCTTACCCGCGTCAATGTGAGCCATAATACCAATATTTCTTGTTTCTTCAAGAGATACTTTTCTTGGCATAGTTTCAATACCTTTCTGCCCACTAAGTTAAAGTTTCGCGTTAGTTGCTTGTGGGCTAATTCGGAATAAACGAAAACTCTGCTGTATTAACAGCATATTCTGCGCTGAATGCGCGATAAATTAGTATCTGAAATGTGCAAACGCCTTGTTTGCTTCCGCCATTCTGTGCGTATCGTCGCACTTCTTTACAGCGCCGCCCGTCTTGTTAGCAGCGTCCATAATCTCGTTGGCAAGACGTTCTTTCATCGTTCTTTCTGATCTTGCTCTTGCAAAGGAAGTAATCCATCTCAGACCGAGAGTCTGTCTTCTCTCGGGACGTACCTCAAGCGGTACCTGGTATGTTGCACCGCCGATACGGCGAGCCTTTACCTCGAGAACAGGCATTACGTTTTCCATAGCTGCCTCGAAAACCTCGATAGGATCGTTTCCTGTCTTTTCCTGAATAATCTCGAACGCATTGTATACAATCTTCTGGGCAACACCCTTCTTACCGTCAAGCATAATGTTGTTGATAAGGCGGGTAACTACCTTTGAATTGTAAAGCGGATCAGGAAGAACGTCACGTTTAGCGATTTGACCTCTTCTTGGCATCTTCGCTTCCCTCCTTCATTAATAATTAGATGAGTTCATAGGTACTCGGTTTTTCCGTGGAGCCAACAAAAAGTCTATATCACAGATAAACTATTGTCAGTCCATTTTTAATTAAGACTTACTTTTTCTTCGGTCTCTTTGCGCCGTACTTTGAACGGCTCTGCATTCTGCCTGAAACGCCCTGAGTATCAAGGGTTCCGCGGATGATATGATAACGAACACCGGGTAAATCCTTTACACGTCCGCCTCTTACCATAACAACAGAGTGCTCCTGAAGGTTATGACCTTCGCCGGGGATGTAAGCAGAAACTTCCATACCGTTTGTAAGACGAACTCTGGCAATCTTACGGAGAGCTGAATTCGGCTTTTTCGGTGTAGCCGTCTTAACTGCAGTACATACGCCACGCTTCTGGGGAGAAGCGTTATCAGTCATAACGTTCTTCTTCGTGTTAAGTCCTTTTAAAAGAGCGGGCGCCTTGGCCTTCTTTTCAAGAGACTTACGTCCTGTTCTAACTAACTGATTAAAGGTTGGCAATAGCTTATCTCCTTTCTGTAAAATTTACGCACGCCTTCGGAACACGGCTTTCACCGTGCTCCGTATTGGCGTTTTGTACAAATAATTCGTGCAAATTTTGGTAATTTCGCCAAAATTATTTTAGCACGATTACGTATTATAGCATTATATAATACGGTTTGTCAAGACTAATTTTATTCGGACGTATTACCTATTAAAAGCTCCTGAAGCTGTTCGAGATTAAGAATCTCTTCGCTTCCGTCAGCGCTGAAATAACTCGGTATTACGTCAACGTCGCGGAATACGTCCATACCCGTTCCTGCGGGGATGAGCTTACCGATAAGAACGTTCTCCTTAAGACCGATAAGCGGGTCGCTCTTGCCCTTGATTGCAGCGTCGGTAAGAACTCTCGTAGTTTCCTGGAAGGAAGCTGCGGAAAGGAAGGAATCGGTTGCAAGAGAAGCCTTTGTAATACCCATAAGAATTGGGATATACGTTGCGTGCTTAAGCTCTGTCTCACCTGCCGCGATTCTTTCGTCAACCTTATCGTTAGCCTCGTCAACCTGAGTAACGTCTACCATTGTTCCTGCAATAAGGTCTGTATCCCCTGCGTCGTCAACCGTACATTTCTTGAGCATCTGACGGACGATAACCTCGATGTGCTTATCGTTGATATCAACACCCTGGGTACGGTACGCATACTGAACTTCCCAGATAAGATAGTTGTATACGGCCTCTTTACCGAGAATAGCAAGTACGTCGTGAGGATTCTTTGAACCTACTGTAAGCTCCTGTCCCTTAACAACGTGAGCGCCATCCTCGATACCCTCGCAGGTCTTCCAGCCGAACGGAATATGGTATCTCTTCTCGTCGCCCGTTTCAGTATTGAATACGATAACGTCGGTAGTCTTTTTAACAACTTCAATTCTTACGTCGCCCTCGATTTCGGAAAGCATAGCAAGCTGCTTGGGCTTTCTTGCCTCGAAAAGCTCCTCAACTCTGGGAAGACCCTGAGTGATGTCCTCGCCGCCTGCAACGCCGCCCGTATGGAAGGTTCTCATTGTAAGCTGAGTACCCGGCTCGCCGATTGACTGAGCAGCGATTGTACCTACTGCCTCGCCGACCTGAACGGGCTCGTTGAACGCAAGGTTAGAACCGTAGCACTTACAGCAAACGCCGTTTCTTGACTTACAGGTAATGAGCGAGCGGATTTTAACCTTTGTAATACCCGCTGCAACAATTCTGTCGGCGTCGTCTTCGTTCATTATTCTGTCGGTATCCATAAGGACCTCGCCTGTTTCGGGGTCGCATACGGGGTCAACAAGATAACGGCCTACAAGTCTTTCCTTAAGCGGTTCAAGAACACGCTTGCCGTCGAGGATTTCGTAAACCTCGATACCGTCGTGACAGCCGCAGTCGTTATCGCGGATGATAACGTCCTGAGATACGTCAACGAGACGGCGGGTAAGATAACCCGAGTCAGCCGTACGAAGAGCCGTATCGGTAAGACCTTTACGCGCGCCACGAGAGGAAAGGAAGTATTCTGAAATGTTAAGACCTTCACGGTAGTTAGCTCTGATAGGTACCTCGATTGTCTCGCCTCGCGTATTGGCGATAAGGCCTCTCATACCTGCGAGCTGACGAAGCTGTGAGGTACTGCCTCGTGCGCCCGAGTCAACCATCATATGGATGGGATTATGGGTTCCGTCAAAGTTTGAGGTAAGCTCGTTAGATACCTTATCGGTACATTCGCCCCATGCCTTGATTACGGCAGCCTTACGTTCCTCGTCTGTAAATTCACCGAAATCGTACGCCTGCTGGATTGCGTCAACCTTCTTTTCAGTTTCGGCAAGATATTCCTTCTTCTTTTCGGGAATAAGCGCGTCGATTACGGCAACGGTTGTACCTGAAATAGTTGAGTACTTATAGCCCTGAGCCTTAAGCTCGTCAAGCATCTTTGACGCGATTGATACGCCGTGCTTATGGATACATTTATCAACTATCTGTCCGAGTCCGCCCTTCTTGACTACGAAGGATACCTCGAGCTCGAAAGCGTTTTCGGGGTTGCTTCTGTCAACAAAGCCTAAATCCTGAGGAATGGGGTTGTTGAAGATAACTCTTCCGACCGTCGTCTTAACAAGCTTTGACTTCATTTCGCCGTCAATTTCCTTGGTAAAGCGGATGAGACATTCGCTGTGAAGTCCGAGAGAGCCTTCCTGGAAAGCCATGAGAGCCTCGTCGGTATCACGGTAAATATTGTATTTTTTAACCTCTTTTCCGTCGATAACCTCAGTTCTC
>CAMVRG010000114.1 GCA_947169815.1 uncultured Clostridia bacterium
TCCTTCCCACTTATCCATCTCGCGTATCTGTTCCATAGGAAGGAAGGTAAGCATTCTTATACATTTAAGAACGTCTGCGTCCTCTACGTTACGCCAGTACTGATAAAACTCGTAGGGCGTTGTCTTATTAGCGTCAAGCCATACGGCATTACCCGCGGTCTTGCCCATTTTTCTTCCCTGAGAGTCGGTAAGAAGGGTAATCGTCATAGCGTGTGCGTCCTTGCCGAGCTTCTTTCTTATAAGCTCCGTACCGCCAAGCATATTGCTCCACTGGTCGTCGCCTCCGAACTGCATATTACAGCCGTAGTGCTGGAAAAGATAATAGAAATCGTAGGACTGCATAATCATATAGTTGAATTCAAAGAAGGAAAGTCCCTTTTCCATTCTCTGTTTATAACACTCCGCGCGAAGCATATTATTAACCGAAAAGCAGGTTCCTACCTCGCGGAGAAGCTCAACGTAGTTAAGGTCAAGAAGCCAGTCGGCGTTATTAACCATCATTGCCTTGCCCTCGCCGAATTCGATAAAACGCTCCATCTGCTTTCTGAAGCATTCGGCGTTATGGTCGATATCCTCGCGGGTAAGCATTTTTCTCATATCGCTTCTTCCCGAGGGGTCGCCAATCATAGTAGTGCCGCCGCCGATAAGCGCGATAGGCTGGTTTCCCGCCTCCTGAAGTCTTTTCATAAGCGTAAGCGCCATAAAATGACCTGCGGTAAGGCTGTCCGCGGTACAGTCGAAGCCGATATAAAACTTAGCCTTGCCCGCGTTTACCATTTCTCTTATTTCTTCTTCGTTTGTTACCTGAGCGATTAAGCCGCGCTCAATGAGTTCTTCATATACACCCATATATTTTTCCTCCGATAGATTTATCTTTAATTACCTTTCAGCAGCTCTTCGGCTGATTTAAGGATAGTATCCGTTATTTCAAGACCGCCCATAATACGGGCAAGCTCCTTCTTTCTTCCCTCGTAGTCAAGCTCGGTAACCGAGGTATAGGTTCTTCCGTTTTCAAATTTCTTGCTTATAAGAAGATGAGAATCGGCAAGAGAGGCAATCTGAGCCGAATGAGTTACGCATAGAACCTGAGTAAAGGTTGAAACTCTTTTAAGGGAATAGCCCGTTTTTCGGCTCGCCTTACCGCTTACGCCCGTATCAATTTCGTCGAAAATAAGGGTAGCTACGCTGTCCTTAGCCGCTACGACGTTCTTTATAGCAAGCATTATTCTTGAAAGCTCGCCGCCCGAGGCGATTTTTGAAAGAGGCTTCGGGGGTTCGCCGACGTTAGTTGAGATAAGAAATTCAATTTTATCAAAGCCCGTTGAGGATAAATTAGCCCTTTCAAAATCAGTAACAAACTGAATTTTCGGCATATCGAGCATTTTAAGCTCCTCGCACACGGCTTTTTCAAGCTTTTTCGCAACAGCCTTTCGGCTTTCGGATAAAGCCTCGGCAAGGCTTACCGTCTCAGAAAATGCGCGGTCGTATTCGTTATTGAGTCTTTCAATTTCTTCGTCCGAGTTAATAATCGAATTACGTCTTGCCCTTGCGTTTTCAAGATATAAGAGCATTTCTCTCTCGGTTTTTCCGTATTTATTTGAAAAGCGGTAATACATATCAAGCCGCTCTTCAATTTTTTCAAGCTCGCTTTCGCTGTATTCAACCGAAGAGAGCATTGAAGAGGCGAAATCCTTTACGCTCTCGGCGCCGTCGATAAGCTCTTCAAGTTTTGAAAACAGCTCTTTAAGCTCGCCGTCAACCTTAGATACGCTCTCTATTTCCTTAGCGCAGGTGTTAAGCACGGTATCTATACCGCTTATCTCTTCGTCGCCCGAAAAGGCTGAAATGAGCGAATTAAGAGCGGAAATTATATTCTGCGAATTCAGCATAAGATTTCTTTTATTCTTAAGCTCGTCCCATTCGCCCTCTTTAATGTCCGATTCTTCAAGCTCCTTGATTTCATATTCGAGAAGCTCAAGCTGTCTGTCCTTGTCGTCAGCGTCCTTTGTAAGCTCTCTGAGCCGTCTTCTTACGGTTATCAGCTCTCTGAATTTCTCTTTATACTCGCTTAACCCCTCGACTCCGAGCATATCAATAAACTTATAGTGAAAATCAGGGTTTAAAAGCTCCTGAGAATCGTGCTGACCGTGAATATTTACAAGAAGCGGACTAAGCTCTCTTACCATCGAGGCGGTACATACCGTACCGTTAATACGGCAAACGGATTTTCCCGCAGAAGAAATCTTACGCGAGATAATCAGCGTATCGTCGTCAGATTCAAATCCCATATCGTTAAGCTTTTCTTTAACGTCGCCGCTTAACACGTCAAAATACGCGGTAACGTTAGCGCTTTCAGCCCCATGGCGCACCATTTCCTTAGACGCGCGCTCGCCGAGGACAGCATTAATAGAGTCAACGATAATTGACTTTCCCGCTCCCGTTTCACCGGTCAGAACGTTAAGACCGTCTGAAAACTCTATATCCGCTTTTTCAATTACTGCAACGTTTTCAATATTCAGAGCTTTAAGCATTAAGAGTAGTCCTCAGCTGGTTAGTAAAATCTCTTGCGAGCTCTTCGGTTTTACAAAGCATAAAGATAGTATCGTCGCCCGCGATTGTTCCGAGAACGCCGTCGTTACTCATTGAATCAATAGCGGCGCAGGCTGCGTTTGCCATACCCGAAAAGCACTTGATTACAATTATATTCATAGCATAGTCAATGCTTATTATAGACTCGTTAAAGATACCGCCCGTACGGCTTACAAAATGGTCGTTTCTCTTCTTCCCCGTAGAGTAGATATATCTTCCCTTCGAGGATAAATCCTTAACTAAACGGAGTTCCTTTATATCTCTTGAAATAGTAGCCTGAGTTACCTCGAAACCGAATTCGATAAGCTTTTCCTGAAGCTCCTCCTGTGTTTCTATTTCATATGTTGAAATGAGCTCAAGTATTTTTGCCTGTCTTCTTTTTTTCATCAGTTACGCCTCTCTAAAATCTTTTTGTTTAATATTTCGTAGAAATTTTCGGGTTTGATTTTGATAAGTTTTGCTTTATATTCCGATTTTGAAATTATAATTTTTGAATTGTTATCGACGGGGATTGAATCCGCGCCGTCGATTGAAAGGAAGGACTGATTGCTCACATCGTTTCCCACGTAAAGCTCTAGCTCCTTATCGCTTGAAAAAACGATGCTTCGGTTAACAAGCGAGTGGGGACAAATCGGGGTTACGATAAAGCAGGAATTATCGGGGCTGACTACGGGACCGCCCGCCGCCATCGAATAAGCCGTTGAGCCCGTAGGAGTTGAAACTATCATTCCGTCGGCTCTTGTATCGGTTACCTTACGGTTTTCGCACATAACGCTTATGTCAATAAGTCTTGCGAGAGTACCTCTTGAAATAACCGCGTCGTTAAGACAGTGGTATTCGCCGACGGGTTTTTCGCCCTGTTCAAGCACCGCCTTTATCATCATCCGCTCTTCGATTATATAATTTCCGTTTACAAGCTCGCTTAAAAGCTCAAGCTCGTTTCTTTCAAGTCCGCTCATAAAGCCGAGCCGTCCCGCGTTAATACCGAGGGTCGGCTTACCCGCAAGCGAGGCGATTTTAGCAACGTTAAGCGTTGTACCGTCGCCGCCGACAGCGATAACCGCGTCGGCTGAGGAAAGCTCGTTTTCATCAGAGGTTACCTCTGCGCCAAGAGTGAGCAGAGTATTCTCAATTTCAAGCGACAGCTTTATATTGCTTTCATTATCATTATTCGGAAACAGAAGAAATTTCATTATTTATCAAGCTCCGTATGTGAATTATTTACAAGCGTTTTAACGTCGGTATCAGCTTTTATTTCGGGTTTTTCGGATTTTTTAAGGTAAATGAGATATTCGATATTGCCCTCGGGTCCCTTAACGGGAGAGAAGTCAAGCCCGAGAACGTCAAAGCCGCTTTCAAGCGCGAGAGATACTATTCTTTCAACGACTTCAATATGCACGTCCAAATCCCTTACTACGCCCTTTTTACCGACCTTTTCCTTACCCGCCTCAAACTGAGGCTTAATAAGACAAACTGCCTCGCCGTCTGACTTTAAAAGCGTTTGTAAAACGGGCAGAATATGTTTCAGTGAAATAAACGAAACGTCGACGGAAGAAAAATCGATTTCGTCGGGGACCTGCTCTCTCGTGCAGTATCTGAAATTGGTTCTTTCAAGGTTAATAACGCGTTCGTCGCATCTCAGTTTCCATGCAAGCTGACCGTAGCCGACGTCTACCGAATAGACCTTTAAAGCGCCGTTTTGAAGCATACAGTCGGTAAAGCCGCCCGTTGAGGCGCCGACGTCCATACAGATTTTTCCTTTTAAATCTATCGGAAACGACTGCATAGCCTTTTCAAGCTTAAGACCGCCGCGGGATACGTATTTAAGGGTATTTCCCCTTACCTCAACAGTATCGCCTTCTTTTACCTCAAAGCCCGCTTTATCCGCTTTTTGATTGTTTACATATACCTGACCTGCCATAATAATTGCCTTCGCCTTCTCGCGTGAGGGCGCAAGACCTTTTTCAAACACGGCGACGTCAAGCCTTGTTTTCTTTGCCATCAGAATTTATCCTGTCAATTATCGAGTCTTTATCAAGACCGTATTTCTTTATCTGCGAGGAAACAGACGCCTGTTTTACAAATTCGTTATTAACGGCGATATGAGTAAACTCGGCTTTTACCGCGTTTTCTTCAAGAAGCTCCGCAAACGCTTCGCCGACTCCTCCGCTTTTAATTCCCTCTTCAAAGAAGAGAATTCTCTTTGCGTTTTTAAGATGGGTTATTACGTCTTTATCAATCGGCTTAATTCGGTTGAGCTTGATAACATAGGCGTTATCAACCTCTTCCATAGCCTTATAGCAGTTAACGAACTCGCGTCCGTAAGATACGAGACACACCTCGTTTTCCTCGTTTCCGAACACGTTAAAGTTATCCTTTTCGTATGTATAGCCCTCGGGCTTTTCGCCCTCGCCGCCCCGCGGATAGCGAATTGCAACAGCCGTTTTTTCTTTATATACCGCCTGATAGAGCATCGAGGAAAGCTCCTCGAAATAAGCAGGCGCAAATACCGTAAGGTTAGGTACGCTCATAAGATACGCGGTATCGAAAAGCCCCTGGTGGCTTTCGCCGTCAGAGCCTACAAAGCCCGCGCGGTCAATAGCGAATATTACCTTGAGATTCTGCATAGCCACGTCGTGGATCAGCTGGTCGTAAGACCTCTGAAGGAAGGTTGAATATACCGCAAATACGGGAATCATACCGTTTCTCGCAAGTCCCGACGAGAAGGTTACGGCGTGCTGCTCGGCGATACCGACGTCAAAGAATCGTCTTGTGAACTCTTCCGCAAAACGAGTGAGACCCGTACCCGAAGCCATAGCCGCGGTAACCGCGCAGATACGCGTATCATTTTCGGCAAGATGTAAAAGCGAGTCGCCGAATACCGACGAGAAGGTAGCGCCACTCGGGATAGGCTCGCCCGTATCAATATTGAATTCGCCTATGCCGTGGAACTTTGAGGGGTCGCGCTCGGCATAGTCGTAGCCCTTGCCCTTGGTCGTATAAATATGAAGAAGGACTGAATGGTTATGAGCCTTGGCAACCTTTAATGCGTCGATAAGCGAATCGAGGTCGTGGCCGTCGATAGGACCGTAATATCTGAAGCCTAAATCCTCAAAGAAGGTGCTTTTATATA
>CAMVRG010000115.1 GCA_947169815.1 uncultured Clostridia bacterium
AGGTCGGGGGTTCGAGTCCCTTCCGGCGTACCAATAACCCGTAGTACACATCTGTGTACTACGGGTTATTCATATAATGGGGACGAGAAACGAAACACCGCTTGTCACGACCGCAGGGAGCGAGAAGCGGGAGAAACAGTCCAGTGGACTGTTTCGTTGTTGAGAGGAGAGTCCCGTCCAATGGTTTTAAAGGCCAACTCCCCCGAAGAGAGTCCCTTCCGGCTGTTATCGTTGCGTATATGTAACGGAAAATAGAAAAAACCTCCGTAGAACTACGGAGGTTTTTTCTATTTAATCATATCATGTTTGTAGATGTAATCTACTACCTCGTCAACCGTCGTAAAGGCGAGGGCTACGGTTGTATCCGCCGCGCCGTAGTAGATGGCTATTCTTCCCGTGTCCGAATCGCAAAGCGCCGCGCAGGGGAATACAACGTTCGGTACGTCGCCTACGGTCTCGTAAAGCTCGTGGGGGGCGAGGAGGAAACTGTCCGCTCTGTGGAGCACCTTCCAAGGCTCGTCCTTATCGAGTATTGCAGCGCCCATACTGTATGTAAAGCCGTTACAGCTTGTGAGCACGCCGTGGTAGAAAAGAAGCCAGCCCTCGTCGGTTTCAATGGGGGTAGGGCCTGCACCGATTTTTGTCTTTTCCCAGTTCTTTTCGGGTTCCATAACAAAACGGTAGTTGCCCCAATAGTTAAGGTCCTTACTGCGCTGAATGAAAATATCGCCGTAAGGGGTGTGACCTCTGTCGCAGGGACGGACGAGAAGCATATACTCGTCACCTATTTTTCTCGGGAAAAGCACGCCGTTTCTCGCAACGGGATAGGTCGCGTCCTCAAGCTGGGTCCACTTTTTAAAATCCTCGGTATAAGCAACGCCTATCGTAGTTCCCTGAGGGGTAAGGTTTACCCAGGTAAGATAATATTTTCCGTCTATTTCACAGAGTCTCGGGTCATAGCCGTAGAATATAATCTTATCGTCAAGTTCCCAGTGAATTGCGTCCTTGCTGAAGCCCGTTACGATTGTGTGGTATCTCGTTCTGTCGTCAACGCGGAATACGCCTGCGAAGCCGTCGCCGTAGGGAACGACTGCGGAATTGAAAATACTGTTTGCGAAGAAAAGATTATCTCTTGTAATTATCGGATTTTCCGTATAGCGCCATACGGGGTACTCGTAGCCCTCAGGCTTGTCCTGCCAGGGGATATTCTTAATGCTCTGTCCTAAAATCTTAGCCATTATAATTCTCCTTATTTTAGTTTAATACTGATAGTGTGTTCGCCCTTATCGGCTTTGACGCTTATTAGGCTCGAGCCGTTGTCAAATTCCTCAACGGTACTGTATTCAATACTTTCAAGAGTAAAGGGCTTGTGAACGTAAATAAGGGTTTCACCTTTTTTATCTGATTTATAGCTTAAAGTAAACACTTCGTTTTCTCTGTTAAAGCCGTATCTGATTATTTCGCCTGCAACCGCAACGGGATGAGTCCTGCAGAGAAGCTCCATTATAGGCTTTTCAAGGTCGTCTCCGTGGTAGTCCCAGTACGCGTTGCTCCACTGCTTTTCGTCGAAGAAATCGAGAAGCTCGTGAGCGTGAGGAAACCAGGAGGTATCCGTATTGTCGCTGCAACCGCCCCATTCTCCTACGACAACGGGAACGCTAAGTCGAAGCTGCGTGTTATGCATCTCAGTAAAAAATGCCTTAACGCGGCTTGAATTCGCGTATTTATAAAGCGGAGTATCTACCATAATATCGTAGGAGTGAGGTCCGAAGCACTGAAGCGGCTCTCTTTTTCCGTTTACGGTAATCGGCGGAGCGGACTGCTTAATTCCGCTGTTACAGAGATAGCACTGCTCCATCATAATTATTCCGTTTTCGGTAACCTCTCTTATCGCTGCGGAAGTTTTATTCATAAAAGGGGAATATTTATTAATATCGAAATCGGCCTCAAGCTCGTCAAGGGGCTCCATTACGTCTCTAATAACGTCTCCCTTTACGCAGTTAAGAGCTGTAGCGGTATCGCCTGAAATGACCGCCTTGAACATCTTTTTACGGTCAATTTTTTCGTTTGTAAGAACTGCCTTTGCGATGTTGGAAACAAGTCGGACAAATATTTTCTTACTCGGTGAGCCGGGGAACGGCTCGTTCATAAGGTCATAGCCGAATAGAGCGGGGGAGTCCTTATATCTTTTGGCAAGCATTTTCCAAAGCTCGCAGTAACGGTCCTGAAGTCCTACGCCTCTGTAAAAATCGTTATTCCAGAAATGGTCGAAGGAATTATGTACCCATCTTCCGAAAAAGTAGCCGTCAGCCCATACAAATATCGGCATCCTCGGCTTAGCCCCGTCGGTTATTGCCGCCCATTCGGGAGCTCCGTCGCCGACGCTTTTTCCGCCGTTTGCGGAATATATATCCTGGTGCATATCAAGAAGGATATAAACCCCGTACTTTTCGGCGAGATTAAATATTTTATCAAGCGATTTTAGATATTTCTCGTTATACTCTCCCATTTTCGGCTCAAGATTCTGCCACGTTACGGCAAGTCTTATGAAATCAAGACCGAAGGCGCGGTATTTTTTGAAAAAATCATCGTCAAGCCTGTAGCGGAACTCATTCTGATTCAGCAGCTTGTCGTCGATATTCATTCCGCTGAATATCCTCGTGCGCCCCTTTGAGTCGATAAAGCGAAGCTTATCGGTAAATATCCTTTCCATAATATCCTCCTTAATCGGTTATTTGTCTTTACTTGTATTATAAACGAACGCAATACCATTTTCAATATATAAATATTTTATTAAATCCCCCCAGGGGGCTTGTTTTCACCGCTTTAATATACTAAAATATTATTAAGGCGAAAGCCGTAAAATTAAGGAGGAAAAGTATATGGCATGTTTTGTAGTACCCGGCGCTGAGGCTATCGTTGTTACAGCTGCATATTTCGTTGCTAAAAGAGCTGAAATGAAGATTAAGTCTCCTGAGCTTGCAAAGGGAAATAAGTTTGAAAATAATGAGTCAGGCATTACCTGGTCAAAGAGACTCTCGTGGCTTATGGGACTTCTCTGGGGCGGCGTAATTCTTCTTGCTTTTGAGCATTTCTGGCACGGAGAGGTTGTTCCTTTCCCGCCGTTTTTGAGCGCAATGGCGTCTCCCGAGGATACGGCTGAAATGCTTACGGAAATGTCGACAGTCGGCGTTTCAATGGCTGCAACCGTAACCGCCGTTTGGGGCGTTATCTGCGCGGTAGCTGAGGCTAAAGTGAGAAAAATCAGAAAAGCCCTTAAAAGCGAGGCAAAATAAATGACTTTATTAATTACAATTATCGCCGCTGTGATATCAACTCTCGTTTGGTATCTTAACGAGAAGAGAGACGCATATAAGCTCGGCTTCCTTTCACTTATGTATTGGGGCGCTTCGCTTATGTGGTTTATGGATTTCGTATTTGAATACGCAGAAATGAAGGCTGAATATTTCAACCAGGCTTTCGCGGATATTCTTAACGATTCGCTTCTCGGTCTCGCGGTTGTTACTCTCGGTCTTGTAATATGGCTTGTAGTTCTTATTATCAAAGACCCGAAGGGCGTATTTAAAAAGAAATTAACAAAATAAATAAAAGAGGCGGCGCCTCTTTTATTTTTTTACTCTTCTGTTATTTCCTTTATTACTCTGCACGGATTTCCGAATGCAACTACATTTGACGGAATATCTTTTGTAACAACGCTTCCCGCTCCGATTATAGTATTATCTCCGATAGTAATCCCGGGCAGTACAATCGCTCCCGTTCCGAACCAGCAGTTTTTACCGATATGTACGGGCTTATTGTACTGAGTCTGTACCTTTCTTTTACTCGGGGAGAGAGGATGCGCCGCCGTTGCAACGGTTACGTTCGGCGCGAACATAGTGTGGTCGCCGACGTAAATATGAGTGTCGTCAACGAGAGTGAGATTAAAGTTAGCGTAAATTCCCTTGCCGAAATGACAGTGATGACCGCCCCAGTTAGCGTGAAACGGTGGCTCAATGTAACAGCCTTCGCCTATTTCAGCAAACATCTCGCTGAGCATTTCCTTTCTCTTTTCAGCTTCGGAGGGCTTCGTATTATTGAAATGGTAAAGCATTTCAAGATATACGTTTTGTTCCTTCATAATCTCCTCGTCGTCGGGAAGGTATTCCTCTCCCGAATGGATTTTATCGTATTCTCTCATTTTGACTCCTTTATTAAAAGGGCGGTATATCCGCCCTTTTATTAGTTGTTTTCCGAATAGTGATGCGCCTGCTCAAGAAGCATATCCTTAACCTTCATAAGCCTTGCCTTCGAGGAACGGTCGTTCTCCTCGAGCTTCATCGAGATATACTTAATCGTTTCGGTGTAGCGCGGGATTAAAACGTGCTCAAGGGAGTTAACCCTTCTTCTCGTCTTTTCAATTTCCGCGCTCATCATTTCGCACGATTTCTCAATTTCGGCAAGTTTTACTAAATCCTGAGCCGTATCGTTAAGCGCCTCGATAGCGTCGTCAAGCTCAAAAGAGGTGTAAGCGAAGCCGTAAGGGTAGGTGCTCGCGGAGTCGTCTGTTCTCGTCTTGGTAGTAAAGACGGGAACGTTAACGCTCATTATGTTCTTTGAGTCAGCGCTTGCAAACATTTTCTGTTTCGTAGTAATAAGCGACTCGTCAAGAACCTCGCTGCTCATTACCGCGCCTGCGCTTGCAAAGCCCGCGTTACAGAGCCTGAGTTTTTTCTCAATCGTTTTTCTCAGCTCCATATCCTGTCTTACAAGCTCTAAAAACTGGCGCATTAACTCGTCGCGCTTATCCTTGAGCATCTTATGTCCGCGAAGAGCAGTATTCAGTTGTTTTTTCAGCTTCTGAAGCTGCATCCTTGTCGGATTTACATTCATTACTGCCATAATAGCCTCTTATTTATTATTCGGTTTCGTAATACTTATCGAGCATCTCGTCCTTAATACGCTTGAGCTCGCTTCTCGGAAGAATTCTGAGAAGCTCCCAGCCGATGTCGAGAGTTTCCTCAATCGGTCTGTTTGTCGTATATCCCTGAGATACGTATTCGTTTTCAAAGCGGTCGGCGAACTCGGCGTACAGTTTATCTATATCGGTAAGCGCAGCCTCGCCGAGAATTACCATAAGCTCTTTAGCGTCCTTGCCTCGCGCGTAAGCCGCAAAAAGCTGGTTCATTGAAGCGGCGTGGTCTTCGCGCGTTCTGCCCTTGCCTATACCCTTATCTTTAAGTCGTGAAAGGGAGGGGAGAACATCGATAGGCGGGGTAACGCCCTTTCTGTGAAGCTCACGGGAAAGGATAATCTGTCCTTCCGTGATATATCCCGTAAGGTCGGGAATCGGATGAGTTTTATCGTCCTCAGGCATTGAAAGAATCGGGATAAGCGTAATAGAGCCGTCCTTACCCTTGATTCTTCCCGCTCTCTCATAGAGGTTAGCGAGGTCGGTATACATATAACCGGGATAGCCTCGTCTTCCGGGAACCTCTTTACGCGCAGCCGATACCTCACGCAGAGCGTCTGCGTAGTTAGTGATATCGGTCATAATTACGAGAACGTGCATATTGAGTTCAAACGCAAGATACTCGGCGCAGGTAAGCGCAACACGCGGAGTCGCAATTCTTTCGATAGCGGGGTCCTTTGCGAGGTTAACGAACATTACCGTTCTGTCGAGCGCGCC
>CAMVRG010000116.1 GCA_947169815.1 uncultured Clostridia bacterium
AAATTTTGTGAAGGATATTTACGGAAAAAAGCTGAACCGTAACATTCTCGCGATTATTACTCCCGACGATACGAGCGCGCTCGAATCAATTTTTATAAATGAATTCTTCGTAAACTCGGGCGCATGCAAGGCGGTAGCGCAGATGACCATGGGACAGGCTCTGTCAAAAAGCGAGCCGAAATATGTTTCAATTTCAAAGTCCTCAAGAAATATAGTTCTTCAGTATATCAACAATAACGAGGTACGCGTTAGGCGGTTTTACGACCTTAACAATTACAGCACCAAACAGATTATTGAGGACGCCAAAAGGCTTCATATAGATATTGAATACGACGAAGTTCCGCTTTATATTAATAATTTCAATATGGATATGGACGATTTCTTCGATTACGGAACAGTAATAACGCCTAAAATGTTTATGGAAAAAATCGCGGTAATAGACGTTGAAAAGCTTAAATAGTATAAGAAAAGGACCTCTGCATATAATATATGTGCAGAGGTGTTTTTATGGATAAAGATAAGAATAAGAAAAAAGGAAAAAAGATTATAGATTTAAGGCGCTTTCTCAGAAGCGATATGACTATGCCCGACGAAAACGGCTCGTATACGGGTATGCCGTCGGAGTATTATTACGAAGGCATAGAAAACGAGCCCATACAGGACGTAGACGACTTATAATAAAAAACGGCTGTCAAAACAGCCGTTTTTTATTTCGTATGTTCATCGAGAGTTTTATAATATGCGGGAAGGAAGGTATCGCAGAAATATTTTACCTCGGGAAGGTCAATATTCCGTATTTTTTCCTCCTGAGATTTAAGCGCGATTTCAAACTCGCGGTTTCCCGTTCTCGTCTCCTCGACGCACTTTATAAGCGCGCTGATTTTATCCGCCGCCTTAACGAGCTTCCACAGTTCCTTATCGCCCTCCTCTTTTTCAAAGAACGGGCAAAAATCGCCTTTATATTCCTCGGGCAGCATACCGACAAGTCTTTCGCCCGCGGCGCGCTCGATATCCTTATATACGCTTTTAATCTCTTCGTTATAATACTTAACGGGGGTTGGCATATCGCCCGTAATAACCTCGGTCGTATCGTGGTAAAGCGCAAGGAGCGCGGCTCTTTCGGCGTTGTAATTCTTACCGAATTCCTTATTACCGATAAGCGCAAGGGCGTGGGAAAGCACAGCCACGGTGTGACTGTGCTCGGCAATATTCTCTTTTGAAGAATTATGCATAAGCGCCCAGCGGTCAATCAGCTTCATCCGATTGACCATAGCGAAAAAATTGTAGTTTTCCATAAATATCACTTAAATTGCAACGAAGGTAAGTCCGTATTCCTCGGCGTATTTCTGAGCCGTTGAGCCGGCAGGCGCCTTGATTACGACAGGATTAGGATAATAAGAATCAGTATTCCAGTCGTAAAGCTCTTTTTCTTCGTTAATAGGATTCACAAGAACCGTATCCTTGCCCTTAACTGTAAAGGTTTTTAAATTCGTTGAATAAAACGCGCCGTCCCCTATTTTCTTAACGCTTGCGGGAACGGTAACGTCCGGAATAGCAGAATCGGAAAATGCATATGCGTTAATATATTCAAGATTTGAGTTAAATTTAACGGAAGTTAAAGCGCTATTGCTTGAAAAAGCGCCTTCGGAAAGAGTCTTAACCTTTGCTTTTGATAAATCAACCGAAGTAAGAACGGTACAGCCCGTAAAGGCGTGCTTTCCGATAGCTGTAAGCGTTGACGGGAAAGAAGCCTTTTTCAAGCCGCTGTAAGCAAAGGCGTACGCGCCGACGCTCTTCACTTTCTTTGGAATATTAACGTTTGCGCTGCACATATAAAAAGCATACGGTTCTATTGCGGTAACGCTGCCCGGAAGAGTAACGCTTCTGACGTTGTTGAAGAAAAAGGCATACTTACCGATAGTTGTAACGCTTGTCGGAACCTTATAGCCCGTACCCTTTTTCTTAATGGGATAGTAAACGAGCTTCGTCTTTTTCTTATTAAAGAGAACTCCGTCTTTTGCAGAGAAGTACTTATTACCGCCTGCAACGGTTATCGTTTTAATACTGTCGGGAGTACCGAAAGACTGTCCCGTGGCGGACTTTAACGCCGCGCTGATATTGACGGTTTTAACCGCAGAATATGTAAAAGCGTCGCGGGAAATCTTCTTAACCTTATTAGTGTTGAAAGTGCTTATATTCTTAGCATAATAGAAAGCATAAGCGCCTATGGTTTTAACGCTCTTGGGTACGGTAAAGGTCTTACCGCTTTTGCTTGCAGGATAAGCCACAAGCTTTGTCTTTTTCTTGTTGTAAAGAATACCGTTTGAAGCAGTGAAATACTTATTTTTCGGGCTTACTTCAAACTTTGTAACCGAAGCGGTAAAGGGGTTATACGACATACTCTTTAAGCCCTTTCCGATTTTTACGGTTTTAAGATTTGTGCAAGAAATTGTTTTGTAATCTCCGCTGAATTGCTTTCCGCCTATTTTTACAATCGAGTCGGGAATAACGAGAGTCGTTGTCTTGGTGTTTCTCTCTTCCATATCCATATGTTCAAGCGCAACTACTTTCTTTCCGCCGATTTTTGAGGGTATGGTAATGGTTTTCGGAGCGCTGTTACCCGAAATATAAGCATACTCAATCGTGACCTTGCCGTCTTTTACGGTATAGTCGTAGTTAACGCCCTTGATATTGACCTCTTTTCCGCCGTCTGCAAAAGCGGTAAGCGAAACCGCGGCAAACGATGAAAGAAGCATAACAAGCGCAAGTACTGCGGATAATGTTTTTTTCATTATTAACTCTCCTTATTGATTAAATTAATCCCAAGCTCTTCAAGCTGTGCGTCATCAACGTAAGACGGAGCGCCGCTCATAAGCTCGCTTGCGTTTTGTACCTTCGGGAAGGCTACGACGTCTCTCAGCGAATCTGCGCCGCAGATAAGCATAGCGAGTCTGTCAAGTCCTATTCCCATTCCGCCGTGAGGCGGTGCAGCATAGCGGTATGCGTCAACGAGGAAGCCGAATTTCGCGTCGATTTCCTCTTTTGTCATACCGAGAAGCTCAAACATTTTGTTCTGCAAAGCGCAGTCCGTAATTCTCATAGAGCCCGAGGAAAGCTCGGTTCCGTTAAGCACAAGGTCAAACGCCTGAGCCTTAACCTTCGATTTATCGGTATCAAGATACTGAATGCTTTCCTCAAGCGGCATGGTAAACGGATGGTGCGCCGCTACGTATTCGCCCGTTTCCTCGTCAAGCTCGAAGAACGGCATTTCGGTAATCCAGAGATAATTCCATTTATTTTCGGGTATAATATCAAGCTCCTTCGCGGCGAGAAGTCGAAGCGCGCCCATAATGGTAAGCGCCTTTCTCGTCTTGTCGGAGATAATAAACACAACGTCGCCCTTTTCGGCGCCGAGAATTTCAATAAGCGCTTCAAGCTCGCCGTCTTTAAGGAACTTTGAAAACGAGCAGTTAGGCTCCTCGTCAGCCCAGCGGATATAAGCGAGTCCCTTTGCGCCTATACCCTTTGCGTGATTAGTGAGCTTGTCAATCTTTTTTCTTGAATATGCAGCCGCGCCGCCCTTTGCGACGATTGCCTTAACCGAGCCGCCGTCGGCGATTGCGCTCTTGAATACAACGAAATCAGTCTTGTCCGCCCAGTCGGATATATCCTGAATAAGCATACCGAAGCGCGTATCGGGCTTATCGCTTCCGTAGCTGTTCATAGCCTCTTCAAAGGTCATTCTCGGAAGCTTTTCGGGAATATCAACGCCGATAGTCTCCTTCATAAGCTTATGGATAAAGCCCTCGCACATAGCCATAATATCGTCGCACTCAACGAAAGACATCTCAAGGTCAATCTGGGTAAACTCGGGCTGACGGTCCGCTCTTAAGTCCTCGTCCCTGAAGCAGCGCGCAAGCTGAATATATCTGTCAAAGCCCGCAATCATTGTAAGCTGCTTGTAAATCTGGGGAGACTGGGGAAGCGCGTAGAATTTTCCGTTATGAATTCTCGAGGGAACAACGTAGTCGCGCGCGCCCTCGGGAGTTGATTTAATCATCATCGGGGTTTCAATCTCAATAAAATCGTTGGCGTAAAAATACTCTCTCGCGATTTTGGCGATATTGTGGCGCATTAAAATATTCTTTGTAAGCCTTTCGTTTCTCAGCTCAAGATAACGGTATTTAAGCGTTACGTCGTCGCCTACCGTATCGCTCTTTTCAACCTCAAACGGAGGGGTTTCAGCCTTTGAGATAATACGGAAATCGTTAACCATTACCTCAATATCGCCCGTCGGGATTTCCTTGTTCTTACTCTCTCTTTCGGCAACCACGCCCTTAGCGGCGATTACCCACTCGGTTCTCGTCGCCTTAGCCTTTTCAAAAATTTCGGGGTCGGTATCGCCGTTGAAGGAAAGCTGAATAATTCCGCTTCTGTCCCTCAGGTCTATGAAGATAAGCGTTCCGAGGTCGCGCTGACGCTGTACCCAGCCGAAAACGGTTATCTCCTCGCCTACGTTATTCATATTGAATTCGGCGCAGTACGCCGTTCTTTTAAGTCCTTTAATTGTATCTGCCATTAGTTTTCTCCTATGCCGAAAAGCGAGTTGAAATCAAGAGTCTCGCCGTTTATTTCAATATCGTTAATCTGTTCCTTAAGCGTAATGGAATAGTATTCCGAAACGAAGGTGACGAGGCTTATATCGCTTTGCTCGCCGTTTTTCATATTTTTAAGCACGGCTTTCTTTTCTTCAACCTCGCTGTCGCCGATTACGATATTGTACTTCGCGCCGAGCTTGTCGGCGTATTTCATCTGAGCCCTTATTGAGCGGTCGTTCAAATCGTAAACTACCGAAAAGCCCTCGTCGCGCATATCCTTAGCTATTTCAACCGCCTTGAGCTTCGCGCTTTCGCCTATCGCGGCTATGAATAAATCGGGAACTGCCGCCTCGGGGTATTCGCAGCCCTCTTCGTCCATAACGAGACCAAGCCTCTCAAGCCCCATACCGAAGCCGAGGGACGGAGTTTTCTGGCCTCCGAGCTCCTCGATAAGACCGTCGTATCTTCCGCCGCCGCACACGGTTCCCTGAGCGCCTATTGAATCGGCAATAAATTCAAATACCGTTTTTGTATAATAATCAAGTCCTCTTACGATTCTCGGATTTACCGTATATTCAATATTCATAGCGTCAAGATATTTCTTTACGCTTTCAAAATGCTCCTTACACTCGTCGCAGAGATAGTCGAGAATTTCGGGCGCGTTTTCGGCTAGCGCCTTATCCTCGGGGCTCTTACAGTCAAGAAGCCTCATCGGGTTTCTTTCAAGTCTCTCCTGACAGGTGTGGCAGAGCCTGTCCTTATACTGTGAAAAGTATTTCTTAAGCGCTTCGTGGTATTTAGCGCGGCACTCGGGACAGCCGATAGAGTTTATTTCAAGGTGTAAATTCTTAATTCCGAGAGTATCGAAAATCTGCTTCGCAAGGGCGATAATCTCCGCGTCCGCAAGAGGCGAGGAGGCGCCGAAGCACTCTATTCCGAACTGGTGGAATTCGCGGAGTCTTCCCGCCTGGGGCTTTTCATAGCGGTAGCAGGAGGTGAGATAACAGATTTTCTGAGGCAGAGCGCCGTTTGAAAGTCCGTTTTCAAG
>CAMVRG010000117.1 GCA_947169815.1 uncultured Clostridia bacterium
TCGCGGTTCAGAACTACGGCTATCAGGCAATATTCCCGATTCTTCTTGATATTGAGGGACAGCCGACCTACTTTATGTCACTTTACGGCGACAGCTATACGGTAAAGGGCTACGCTCTCGTAAACCTTGACGATAAAACTATTGTAGGTACGGGGCTTCTCGACGTTGCAAAGAGCGACGCCAAGGCGCTTAACGCGGCGGTTGAAAACTATATCGACGCTCTTAAGGATAAGGGCAAGGTTGATAAAAACGCTAACGCCGACGAGTATAAGGTTGACGAAAACGCTGAGCAGACAACCGTAGTTGACGAGTCTCAGAGCGGCGAGACCGCCGAGACAAAGGCGGCTGAGGCTGAAGGCGAAATTACCGATATAAAGACCTCGGTAAACGACGGAAATACCGTATATTACTTACAGGTTAACGGTAAGTACTACTATATTAAGGTAATCGACGCTATGGACGTTCTTCTTCTGAAAAAGGGCGATACGGTTAAAATTACCTACGACGACGCCGACGGAAACTTTATCCCCGCCAAAACCGTAACGAAAAAATAATATTAAGAGTAAGGCAGAGTATTTACCGCCGTTTCGATATGACTATTGAAAACGGCGGTATTGTTTACGCTTAATGATTTTAAAAAGGAAGATAGATATGTCTGTTGAAACGAAGCGCAGAAATAAAACAAAGGGTAAAAAGGCTGCGCTCATTATCGTATCCGTACTCGCGGTAATACTGATACTTGACTTGATTTCAGCCGCCTATAAATCGAATCCCGATTCTGTAAAAGACTATGAAATTACAAATAATCAGATAAGTACCGCGGAAAAGCCCTACATAAGCGCTCACAGAAGCGGCGGCGGAATAGCCCCCGAGGAATCTATGATGGCGTTTAAGAACTGCATTGAAAACAAGGATTTCAATGTTGACGTTTTTGAATTCGACCTTCATATCACGAAAGACGGTCAGCTCATTCTGCTTCACGACGATACGCTTGACCGTACAACCGACAGCGAAGAGGTTTTCGGGGTAAAGAAGGCGCGCCCCGAGGATTATACATACGATGAGCTGAGCAAACTGAATATAGGCGCTCATTTTAAGAATAACGACGGCGAAATGCCGTACAGTAAGCTGAGCGGCGACGACGTACCCGACGATTTAAGAATAGTGCGGGCGCAGGACGTTCTTGACTATTTAACCGCAAACGGAGATTTCAGTTATATTATCGAAATTAAAAACGGCGGCGAGCTTGGCAGGAAGGGCGTTGACGAGCTTGTTAAGATACTTTCTCAAAGAAACTTGCTTGACAAAACGGTTTTCGGTACTTTTAAGGCTGATATAACTAAATACGTTGACGAAAAGCATCCCGAGCTTAAGCGCTCTGCGTCAATAACCGAGGTGCTTGAATTCTACGGCGCGGCATTAACTCACAAAAAGGATTTCAGCCCGAAATACGCTGCGCTTCAGATACCGTATAATATGCCGTACAGAATGATAGTAAACCTCGGAACGGCTACGGTTATAAACTATGCTCACGAGCATAATATTGCCGTTCAGTACTGGACGATAAACAAGGAAAGCGAGCTTGAATATCTTTCCTCGGTAGGAGCCGACTGTATTATGAGTGATTATCCCGACGTGCTTTATAAGGTGCTTCACGAAAAAGACGACTGATTACTCAGTCGTCTTTTTTATATATTCCTTAACCCTTTCCGCTTCCTCAAGCCCCTGCTTATAGCCGAGCTGATAGATTGCCTCAAGCTTTGCCGTGCTCTTTTCAAGAGTAGGACATTCAAGCGGACAGGGCGGCTGAATTACGAGCGCCGCGCCCTCCTTTTCCGTTTCGTAAACGTATTCAAGCTGTTTGTTATAGACGTTGTGACGCTCAAGCAGAGCCTTTGCGGTAAGGGGGTATTTTTTCATCAGCCTTCCTACCCTTTCGTTTACAGGCTGCTTGACGTAGCCGCGGTGCTGAGTGAGGATAACTACCGCCTTTTCACAGCCGTCGTAAAGCGCTCTTTCAAGCGGGACAGAGTCAACTATTCCGCCGTCGTAGTATAAATCCTTTCCGATTACTACGCCCTTTGTAGCGAGCGGCATTGAGCAGCTTGCCCTTACCTCGATACAGCCTCTCTCCCTGAGTGATTTCGGGTAAAAGTATTCCGCCTTACCCGTTTTTGCGTTTACCGCAACGCAGCAGAATACCGTTTTCGATTTCTCGAACGTATCGTAGTCGAGCGGAGACAGGTCGTAGGTCAGCTCGCCGAAAATCCACTCCCCGTCAAGATACTCCCCGCTTTTTACTAAATTAGATAGGCTCATATATCTTTTATCGTTAATGTAGTTAATTGTTATATCGTGCTGGCGCTTTTTGCATTTTCCTATAAATGAAGCGGCGTTGCAGCTCCCCATAGAAACGCCTATAACATAGGGAAATTCTATCCCTTTTTCAAGAAAGGCGTCGAGAACTCCGCTTGTATATATTCCGCGTGAGCCTCCGCCCTCCAATACAAGTCCCGCATTATACATAACTGTCCCCCATAAAAATAATAAGGCGGCACAGCCGCCTTAATGGATTGAAATTATTCAGCCTTTTCCTCAGCAGGAACGTTCTCGTCCTTAACCTCAACGATTTCGAGGTCGTTGTCGCACTCAAAGAAATCGTTATCGTCAAAGTATTCGGGCTTTTCCTTGCCTGTGAGCTTTTTAACTGCGAAATAAGCGGCAGCTGCAAGAGCGCAAAGCGCAGCGATTACAGCAATTATTTTTGCTATTTTCTTAAAGTCCATAGTAAGACCTCCTAATAAAATCTTATATCAACTTCTATTATATAACAATTCTGATTAAAGTCAAGGGAAAAAGTGTTACAAAAAACAAGACCTCCGATATTCGGAGGTCATAACGTTTTACGCCTTGTTGAGCTTGTTGGCAAGGTTGCTCTTCTTTCTTGACGCGCAGTTCTTATGAATAAGGTTATGGCTTGCAGCCTGGTCAATCTTCTTGATTGCTTCCTTAACTACAACTTCCTTATCCTCAGCGTTGTTCTCGATAGCGGCGTTAGCCTTCTTTATAGCTGTCTTGAGCGCTGAATTGCGTGCCTTGTTGTTAGCAGCCTTTTTCTGGTTAACCTTAACTCTTTTCTTTGCTGATTTAATATTAGCCATTTTAATTACTCCTTATGAAGTTAATCAATACGCAATAACGACAGTGAATAATTATTGCTTCGGATTTTTCAAGCCTTAACACGGTCGGCTTGTTTATATGCGTTAGTTATATTATCACAAGTAAATATAAATTGCAAGTGTTTTTTTATTTTTGGGTATACTTTTAATGAAATGAGGCGATTAAAACGGAAAACAGAACTGACCTTGCGCTTGAAAGTTATGAATCAAATGAGGCGGCGGAGCTTGAGGGCGTAATTGTAGAGGAAAGAGAAAACGTAACTACCGTAAAAATCACTAACAAAAGCGGCGCGAAAAAGCTTGATAAGCCCGAGGGAAGCTATGTTACGCTTAATGTAAAATCCTTCGTTAACGATACGGATATATTTGACGGAAGGCTTGAGGAGTTTTCACGCGTTCTGAAGTCGATACTGCCCGAAAAACTTGATTCGGTCCTCGTAGCGGGGCTCGGTAATAAGAATATTACGGCGGATTCGCTCGGCCCTAAGGTTAACGGCTATGTCCTCGCGACCCGTCACGTGATGAACGGAAAAGAGTCGGGACTTGGCGAGCTTTTCAGCGTTTCCTGCGTTTCAACGGGCGTTCTCGGAGATACGGGAATAGAAACCGCTGAAATAATAAAGGGCGTTGCAAATCAGATTAAGCCCTCGTGTATTATTGCTGTTGACGCGCTTGCGGCTACCTCTATGGAAAGACTCGGAACTACCGTACAGTTTTCGGATACGGGAATATCCCCGGGCTCGGGAGTCGGTAATCACAGATTTGAAATATCCGAAAAAACTCTCGGCGTTCCCGTTATTTCAATCGGAATACCTACCGTTGTAAGCACGTCGGTTATATCCGATACGAAAAGCGGAGCCTACGTTACTCCGCGTGAAATAGACCGTATATGCGAACAGGGCGCAAAACTTATAGGTATGGGAATTAACGTCTGCTTTCAGAAGGGACTGACGAGCGAAGAACTCTACGCGCTTGTGGGATAATAACGCTTTTTTCTGAATACTATATATAATGAATAAAAATATATAAGGTGTAAAGATGAAAAAAGAGACGGTTATATTTATTTCAAAGCTTATTATTCTGTTCGGCTGCGTGGGCACGGTGGTAAATTTTACTCCGCTGCTTGCTCCGTACGCGGCGCCTGTTACGGAGTGCCTTGCAAAATGCTCTTCTCCCGATTATATATATTCGCGCTTTGAGTCAAAAATTTCCGATTATAATAACGGAGAGGCGGTTAATAATACTACTGCCCCGCAAGAGAAGCAGGTTATGAGGATAACAGGTTCAAAGGATAGCGATGACGGTTACGGGATAACCGATACGCCGTCGGATATAAAAAAGCTGATGAAGGACGCGAAAAAAAGCTCCGACAAAAGCAAGGCTAAGGGAAAAACAAGTGAAGAAGCGTATCAGGGCGGAGGTAAGATTATTTCCTATAAGGGAATAGAGATTCAGAGCAAAATACCTCAGAAGGTCTATAAGCCCGATATCAGGAGCCTGCTGGAGCAGGACTCGGATTTGATAATCAGGGATAAAGAAAAGCCCGCGGTTCTAGTATATCATTCTCATACAACCGAGGCGTATTCACTTCTCGACACGGGTTATTATATAAGCTCTGACGCGCGTTCAAATGATTCCTCAAGGAATGTTGTCCGCGTCGGAGCGGAACTTGTAAAAGAGCTTGAAAAAGCGGGCTTCAAGGTTATTCACGATAAAAAAATACACGATACGGATTATACGAAGAGCTACGGCGATTCCCGTAAAAGCGTTGAAAAATATCTTGAGGAATATCCTTCGATAGAGGTTACAATCGACCTTCACCGCGACGATATTACATATTCAGACAAAACAAAGGTTAAGCCTGTCGCTGAGGTGAACGGTAAAAAGGCGGCTAAAATGATGCTTATATCGGGCTGCGAATACGGGCTCGTTAAAAACTTTCCCGACTGGGAATATAACCTGCGCTTTGATTTGCAGGTTCAGAAAAAGGTCAACGCGCTTTACCCGAATGTAATGCGTCCCATACTGTTTTCACAGAGAAAGTATAATATGTATGAAACGCATAACTCATTTCTTCTTGAAATAGGAACCGACGCGAATACTCTCGACGAGGCTTGCTACTCGGCGCGGCTTTTCGGTAAGGCGCTCGGAGAGCTTATGAATGAAAAGTATGTGAAGTGAAATGAAAAGGATAGTATTAATTCTGTTAACCGCTTTCGCTGTTCTTTCAGCGGGAACGGTAATTGCATATAAAAATACAGCCTCGCTCGGTTACGGCGAGGCTCAGCTTATTTCAAAAGAGGGGACAACCCTTACCGTTATGGACTACGAGATTGATATTATAAAGCTGAAGAATAAAGCGGAAAAGGTGCTGGAGGAATTATCCGGTATGAGAGCGCCTATATTATAATGTGAACATATA
>CAMVRG010000118.1 GCA_947169815.1 uncultured Clostridia bacterium
ATAACCTTTGCGAGCGGGCAGGTTGAAGTCTTGCTTATATCCGCTACCTTAAACGCCGAGGCGTCGAGCTTATTGCCCGCGCCCATAGCGGAGATAATCGGAACTCCGTACTCCTTTGCCTTTTCAGCAAGGCGTAGCTTAGCCGATACCGTATCTACCGCGTCGATAATATAATCGTAATCGGTAAAATCAAATTCCGCCTCGGTTTCGGGAAGGATCTGTTTTTTTATTATTTTTACGTCGGGGTTAATATCAAGAAAGCGCTTTTGCGCCGCCTCAACCTTCGGCATACCGAGGGTTGAATGAAGGGCGATAATCTGGCGGTTCAGATTAGTTAATTCAACGCAGTCCGAATCGACGAGGGTAAGCGTTCCGACTCCCGAACGGACGAGCGCCTCGGCGGCGTGACCGCCGACTCCCCCTATTCCGAATACGGCAACGTGGGAATTCTTAAGAGCCTTTACTCCCTCGCTTCCGATTAAAAGTTCAGTTCTTGAAAATTGATTAATCATAGCTATCTTCTCGGAGGCGGGAGATAATCGTCTCTTCCGCCTCGTCTGTTTCTCTGCTGCTGTTGGTATTCTCTGTTCATCTGCTCGTCGAGCTGTTCACGTCTGCGGCGCTTTTCGATTGAGCGCTTTTTAGCCTTCTTCAGCTTTGAGGCAAAGGCGATAATATAGATAATCAGAAGAATTATCAGGATAAGAACCGCAGCAAGAACGAATTTATTGCTCAAAAATGACTTAACCGCGTTTACAATTTTAAGGAAGGTTGAAAGCTCAACCGTCTGCATAGCGCACAAATCAACCGTAGCAACGATTTTATTAGCGTAGTAAACGTCAGCCTCGCAGATTTTTTCGCCCTTGAGAATCGGGGCGTTGAGCGTTTCGGGCGGGTCGACGGGCTTAATCATAACCGCCGACGCGTCAAGCGAGGCGGGAACGAGCGCCGTAATATCCTTATCGCTTCCGAGCTGAACGGAATCCGCGTCCTTTCCGTCCTCAACGGGAATTTCGCACACGACGTCGTTACCCTTAACGACTACCGAATATTTAAGCGAATCGAACGCCCAGTCAAAGAGCGTCGCCGCGTCAATAAACGAGCATTTTGTATCAATTCCGTTGAGCTTTTTTATAGGCGAGCCCATAACTACCGCAAGATAGTTATAGCCGTCCTTAGAGGCTTTCGTTATTACGCAGTAGCCAGCCTGTGAGGTTGAGCCCGTTTTGATTCCCTCTGCGTACTCATAGTAGTAGCTGAGGTGGTGAGGGTCGAGCATAAAGTTTGTATGAATAAGCGTCATATCGTGGAATTCAACGCTCTTTTTCGTGCACGCCTTAACAAAGGTTTCGTTTTTAAGCGCCTCAAGCGCCATTATAGCCATATCCGAGGGGGTAGTATAATGGTTATCGTCGTGGAGTCCGTCGCAGTTTACGAAATTAGTTCCCGTACAGCCGAGGGATTTAGCCCAGTTATTCATTAGCTTTACGAATTCGGGGATAGTTCCGCCGACGAATTCAGCCGCTACCGTACACGCGTCGCACGCGGAGTGAACCATAATAAGGTCGAGAAGGGTCTGAATGCTTACCGTCTCGCCGACCTCAAGCCCCGCAACCTGAGCGTAGGTATTTGCGAGAACGTCGATTGCCGATTTCGATACCTTCGTTGTCGCCTTAAGGTCTTTAACGTTATTGATAAGTACCATAGCCGTAGCTATCTTCGTAAGCGAGGCGGGATACATCTTTTTGTCCTTGTTTTTCTGAGCGATTACGGGATAGTTTTCGTCGTCAAGATTAATAAGCATATACGCGTCGGCGTAGACCTCGTCGGATACGATATATATACCCTCGTCGTTGTTTTTATCCTTTGCAAACGCCGATAAAGGCGCCGCAACGGACACCGTTAATATAATTAAAGCCGTAAAAATTGATATCAGTTTTTTCATGGACTTGACACCTGCATAATTAAAAGTTATTATTATATTACCACAGTAATATTGATAATACAAGTAAGGAATTAAGGTTTTTATTATGGTATATATTACGGGAGACGTTCACGGCGATATAGATTTTTTCAAGGACCCGAGGCTTAAAAAGCTTACCGAGGACGACACACTTATTATCTGCGGCGATTTCGGTTTTCTATGGGACGGGAGCGAGAAGGAAAAGAAGGCGCTTTCCGTTCTTGAAAAGAAGAAATACACTATCTGTTTCGTTGACGGCGTACACGAGAATTTTGATATGCTTAAAGAGTATCCCCCTTACCGCTACAAAGGCGGAAACGCTCAGAAAATCGCTTCTAATATCTATCATCTTATGAGGGGCGAGATATTCACGTTCGAGAGAAAAACCTTCTTCGTAATGGGCGGAGGCGAGAGCGAGGATATTGAAATGCGCAAGGAGGGTAAGACCTATTTTAAAGAGGAAATGCCCTCAAGCCGGGAGCTTTTAAACGGCGCGAGAAACCTTAAGGACGCGGATTACAAGGTTAACTACGTTCTTACCTACGAAGCGCCCGCTATCGCTAAGGATTTTATAAGAATGCACACTAATCAGGAAATGCACTTTACCCCTCTTAATACCTACCTCGGCGAGCTTATGAAAAGCGTTGAGTATAACCACTGGTATTTCGGCTCGCTACATATGGATATGCAGATAAGCAAAAATATGACAGTAGTGTTTAATGAGATAATTAAGATATAAGGATAGATTTAAAAATGTTTTCAGTAACACAAAGAATTAAAACAGTAACACAACCACGTGGAGGTTATTTAAAGCCGTCGGCTTTTGAGAGTATTTCTTTTAATGACAATTGTGTTTTACACGATGCAGAAAACATTCACCCTTCACTTATTGGTATTGCAGTTGATTATATGACACGCTTTTTAACAGGAACTGAAAAAGAAACTGCATTTAGTATTTCTTTAACCGGAGCAAAATTGATTTCACAAGAGTCTAATGCAATTAAACTATTAAACAGAATAACTGGTGTTGACGATACATCCATAATCAATGCTTGTAAACTTGCAGGTTATGACGTCTGTTTTAGAGCAGGCGTATATAACTATAAGCCGGTTGAAGGAATAAACCCAGACTGTAACACTATTGAAAACATTAGAATAATGATAAATAGAAGCATTGCTTTTTTTAACGAATACGGTCCAGTTATAGAAAACGGGATAACATTTGTTGGAGGTTATACAAATCTTGTATCATCTGGAGATGCTGACTTTATTACCAGTGATACTCTTTGGGATTTTAAGGTTTCAAAACAAAAAATCAACTCTAAGCAAACATTACAAATACTAATGTATTACGTTATGGGGATTCATTCAACTAACAGCAATTTAAGTAATATAACAAAACTTGGTTTTTTTAATCCAAGATTAAACATTGTATATTTGATTAACACCTGTGATATTTCTGCTGAAACAATTAAAATAATTGAAAACGACATAATTGGTTATAATGGGAATGATTCAAGACTAATAGAACAATTAAAACAAGATAAAAAATCCTCAGAAAATCCTGCAAATACTCCTATTAATCAAAAGCAAAAATCTAATGATGAACCAATTATTAAACCTGTAACATATACAGTTACCGATTTAATGAAAATGTTTAATTGTTCAAGACATATGATAATGAAATATTATTCAGAACAAGGTTTACCTCTAACAAAAAAGGGAAATAGATATCAGATTACTGATAGAGCTTTAAAGTCTTGGATTGAACTAAGGAAGAAAAGAATTGCAGAAGAAAAAAGAAGAAAAACTATAGCAACTGTATTAACCTTGATTGGGTGCATAGTATTTATTGCATTAGTATTTGCTTGGTCAAAATAATACTATGGCACAGGGGAAGGTTCTTTTGCCCAAATTTAAAAGGGTTCAGTAAACTGAACCCTTTTAATAATACAATTTTTTAATAGATTCCCTGCTGGAGCATTGCTCTTGCAACCTTCTCAAAGCCTGCGATATTCGCTCCCGCTACGAGGTCATAGCCGAGACCGTACTTTTCAGCCGCTTCAACCGACTGCTTATGAATATTAATCATAGCGTTATGGAGTCTTTCGTCAACCTCCTCGGCAGTCCATGCAAGGCGCTGAGAGTTCTGGCTCATTTCAAGACCCGATACGCAAACGCCGCCTGCGTTAACAGCCTTTGACGGAGCAATAATAACGCCGTCGGTATTCATAAAGAGCTCGGTTGCATCCTCGGTTGTAGGCATATTGGCAACCTCGATATAATACTTAGTTCCGTTAGCAAGAATTTTCTTTGCCTCATCAAGATTAATCTCGTTCTGAGTTGCGCAGGGCATAGCGATATCAACCTTAACGCCCCAGGGCTTCTCGCCTGCGTGGAATTCGCAGCCGAACTTATCGGCATAATCCTGAGCCTTATCTCTTCCCGAAGCTCTCATTTCAAGAAGATAGTTAATCTTTTCGTCGGTAATAATTCCGTCGGGGTCATATACGTATCCGTCGGGACCTGAGATTGTTACGGGCTTTGCGCCGAGCTCAGCGAGCTTCTTGCAGGCACCCCACGCTACGTTACCGAAGCCTGAAATTGCAACGGTCTTTCCTTTAATAGTATCGTTTTCGTGCTTTAATACCTCGAGAGTATAGTAAACTGCGCCGTAGCCCGTAGCCTCGGGACGGATAAGCGAGCCGCCGTATTCGATGCCCTTACCCGTAAGAACGCCGTTATCGTAAGAATCTCTGATTCTCTTATACTGACCGAAGAGGTAACCGATTTCTCTTCCGCCTACGCCGATGTCGCCCGCGGGAACGTCGATGTTAGGTCCGATATGACGGTAAAGCTCAGTCATAAACGCCTGGCAGAAACGCATGATTTCGCCGTTGCTTCTTCCTCTCGGGTCGAAGTCCGATCCGCCCTTGCCGCCGCCCATCGGAAGACCTGTAAGGGAGTTCTTAAACGTCTGTTCAAAGCCGAGGAAGAAAATAATTGAGCCGTTTACCGAGGGGTGGAAACGGAGACCGCCCTTATAGGGACCGATAGCAGAGTTAAACTGAACTCTGAAGCCTCTGTTAACCTGAGTCTTGCCCTCGTCGTCAACCCACGCTACGCGGAAGGTAATGAATCTTTCGGGCTCAGCCATTCTTCCGAGAATATCAGCCTCTTCGTACTGCGGATTCTCGTCAATTACCTTTTCAAGAGAACCGAAAACCTCTTTTACGGTCTGAATAAATTCAGGCTTTTCGGGGTTTCTCGCCTCAACTGTTTCGATAACTCTTTTAATGTACTCGTTCATAAAAAAATCCTCCATAAAAAATTTACCATATAAATTTTAATACCATTGTATTTTTTTG
>CAMVRG010000119.1 GCA_947169815.1 uncultured Clostridia bacterium
CAAAGACGGGAACCTTTATTTACGCAACGACCGCCGACGATAATAAGTCAACGCTCTACGTTGTAAATAAGTCTCATAAAACCCTTCTTAAACACGATTTTAACGACGGTTATATTGTAGCCGCTGCTATTGACGAAACGGGTAAACGCTGCGCCTTTGCCGCGATTAACTCTAAGGACGCAAAGCTTATTACAACCGTTTATACAATCAACATAGGCGATAAGGACGAAAGAGCCGCTTTTGAATTCGAGGGTACAAACACTCTTGATTTACATTATTGCGATAACGCGTTGTATTTTGTAGGCGATAACGGACTCTATACGATAACCTCACAGAAAAGACTCCACGAGGTTCTTAAATCGGGAACGGCTAATTCGGTTTGCTTCGGCTATACGAAGTACGACGAGCTGCTTTACGTGTATTCCGATTACTCCTCCGCTAACGAAAACCATTTAATAAGCGTTTCTCCCTCGGGAAGAAAGCGTAAAAAAACCGAGCTTAAAAAGAAACCGAAGGCGGTTACGTCCGTTGCTAACGAGATTTGTCTTCTTTTCGCGAATGAGATTAAAATTTACTCGCTTACAAGCGGAGAAGAAAAAGAAAGTTTTAAGTGCGACGACGGCGTAACGAGCGCCTATAAGCTCTCGTCAAGAGTCTTTGTAATCAAAGGACAGCAGCTTGACGTAATAGATTAGTCGGAGGCAAAATATGACTATATTTAATTATACGGTTAATTATTTCGACGTCGGAATAGCGGCGTTAATCCTGTTGAGTGCGATAGTCGGCTGGCGCAGGGGAATTGCGGTAAGCATAACAAATTTTATAAGATGCTCCTTCGGCTTCTTCCTCTGCTTTTATCTGAGCTCGAATTTTTCACAGATAGTTTACGATAACTATGTCCGTCAGAAATGCCTTGATACGATAAACGAAAAAATAGTCGTTTCAAATAATATTGACGAAACTATCAATAATCTGAACAACTTTGTAAACGGGCTTCCCGAATACATATCATCAAGCCTGAATATAAAGAATATAGACATCTCCTCAACGGCTCTGTCGGAATCAATACTGAACAATGTTTTTGAACCGATAATTATGGTAATAATAAAGGTCGTAATCTTTATTTCCGCTTTTATTCTCTTCTTCGGCGCTACGGGTATTATCATCGCCGTAATAAGACGCCATAATAAGAAGACGGAAGAGAAAAACGGAAAGCGCTCGCCGCTTAAAACCGCCGATAAAACTTTCGGAATGATATTCGGCGTTATAAAAGCGTTTATTATAATACTCGCCGTGTCCGCGGTTCTTATGTACTTTGCCGATATGGACGAGATTATGTTTAAAGAATCGAAATTTTTACAGGAGGCTGAACATAGCGTTCTGATAAAATATATTACTGAGATAAATCCATTTAACGCAATTACGGAGGGATTAATATGAACGAAGATGTAAAAAATACCGAAGCTAAAAAAGATGAAGACGCACTGTTTTATAACTGGAATACAATTCCTAACTGGCTTTGCTTTTTAAGAATTGCGCTTATTCCCGTATTCTCGGTTTTGTTTATAAAGGATAAGTTTTTAATCGCGGCAATTATTATGGTCGTAGCGGCGCTTACCGATTTATTCGACGGTAAAATCGCGCGAAAGTTCAACCAGGTATCAAATCTCGGTAAAATCCTTGACCCGATTGCGGATAAACTTTCCCAAATGGCGATAGTAATTATTCTTCTATATAAGTTCTGGGATATAACATATTTCAAGGTTCTTCTCTTTATGTTCATCGCTAAGGAGCTGATTATGCTTATCGGCGGCGGACTTCTTCTCGCAAAGGGCTTAAGACCCTCTGCGGCTGAAATGATAGGAAAGATTTCAACAACCGTTTTCTACATATTTATGATTCTTATTATCGCTTTCGGCGGAGAAAACGCGGCTATTAAAAACGTTCTCCCCGAATGGCTGATGATTTGTATGGTTGTAATCTCTTTAATTCTTACCTTTGCGGCGCTCTTCAGCTACGTGCCCGGCTTTGTTAAGCAGATTAAAGAGAAAAAGAAGTTTCTTGACAGAGACGAATAACAGATTATAAGGAGTATTTATCATTAGATGAAACAACAGATGTGTTCACGCTGCGGTAAAAGACCTGCGGTAGTGTTTATTCAAAAAATGGAAGGCGACGAGGTTAAGCCCGAGGGACTTTGCATACCCTGCGCAAGAGAACTTAACGTCGGTCCTATTAACCAGATGATTGAGAAGCTCGGAATCAGTGAAGAGGAAATCGAGGCTGCGAGCGAGCAGATGGCTCAGTTTATGGAAAATATGGACGATTTCAATTTCGGCGACCTCGGTGAGTTGTTTAATCCCGACAATGCCGACGGCGCGCAGACCATGCCCTTTGCCGAGCTTTTCGGAGGAGAGGGGGAAACCCCTGCCGACGCAAAGGAAGGCGCTAATAAGAAGGGAAGAAAGCGCGGTAAAAAGTCAAACGAGGATAACCGAAAATTCCTTAACACCTACTGCAATAATCTTACCGACAGAGCTAAAAAAGGAAAAATTGATAATATTATAGGACGTGAAAGCGAGATTTCGCGCGCTATTCAGATTTTATGCAGGAGAACTAAAAACAACCCCTGCTTAATAGGGGAGCCGGGCGTCGGTAAAACCGCTATCGCCGAGGGACTCGCTATAAGAATAGCAAAGGGCGAGGTTCCCGCCCGTCTTGCCGATAAGGAGATATACCTTCTCGATTTAACCGCCCTTGTTGCGGGAACTCAGTTCAGAGGTCAGTTTGAGGGAAGAATCAAAGGACTTGTTGACGAGGTTAAGAGCGAGGGTAATATTATCCTTTTCATCGACGAGGTTCATAATCTCGTCGGCACGGGCGACAGCGAGGGAACGATGAACGCCGCAAATATCCTTAAGCCTGCGCTTTCAAGGGGCGAAATCCAGGTAATCGGCGCTACAACCTTTAACGAGTACAGAAAATATATCGAAAAGGACGCCGCGCTTGAAAGACGTTTTCAGCCTGTAAAAATTGAAGAGCCCTCTATTGAGGACTCCTATAAAATGCTGCTCGGAATTAAGGGCTATTATGAGGATTACCATAAAGTACAGATAAGCGATACTCTTGTTTATAAGGCGGTAATTATGTCAGAGCGCTTTGTAACAGACAGATACCTTCCCGATAAGGCTATCGACCTTCTTGACGAGGCGTGTACCTGTGCTAATCTTCGTAATCCCGCGATAAGCGAGTATCAGATGCTCAGCGAAAAACGCAATAATCTTAATGAGAATATTGAAAACCTTTCCGAGCCCGACGAGGACGACGAAATTAATTATGAGCTTATTTCCAAGCTTAAGGTTGAGCTTATGCAGCTTGATTTAAAGCTCCCCGAGCTTGAGGAAAAGGCTAAGGACAACCAGGTTCTTGAGGCTGATTTAGCCAAGGTTATTTCATTGTGGACGGGTATTCCCGCCTCGAAGGTTGAGCAGGGCGATATTAAAAAGCTCGCCTCGCTTGACGAAGAACTCAAGGCTCATATTATCGGCCAGGATAACGCTATCGAAAAGGTTGCTAATGCCGTAAGGCGCGGAAGAATTCAGATAAGTCCAAAGAAAAGACCTCAGTCGTTTATCTTCGTAGGACCTACGGGCGTAGGTAAAACCGAACTCGTAAAACGCCTTGCCGACGCGCTTTTTGATTCGCCCGATAATCTTATAAGACTCGATATGAGCGAGTTTATGGAAAAGTTCAGCGTATCAAGAATTATAGGCTCGCCCCCGGGTTATATCGGCTACGACGACGCGGGACAGCTTACCGAAAAGGTAAGACGTAAGCCTTACAGCGTAATTCTTTTTGACGAGATTGAAAAGGCGCACAAGGACGTTTTGAATATCCTTCTTCAGATTCTTGACGAGGGAAGAATAACCGACGCGCAGGGAAGAGTAGTAAACTTTGAGAATACCGTTATTATTATGACCTCAAACGCAGGCTCAACCGACCAGAATACAATGGGCTTCGGAAAGAGTAAGGACGATATTACTCAGGAGGTTACTATGAAGGCTCTTGAGCGCTTCCTCCGTCCCGAATTCCTCGGAAGAGTTGACGAAATCGTTATCTTTAATAATCTCACAAAAGATAACTTTATTGAAATCGGAAAGCTTATGCTTGACGAGCTTGTACCGAGCCTTAAGGATAAGGGAATTGAGATGACTTACGACGATAGCGTTCCCGAATATCTAGCCGAAAAAGCCTTCGGCTCAAAGAAGAACGCAAGGGGACTGCGCGATGTTGTAAGACGCGAGGTTGAAGAGAAACTTGCCAATGCGATTGTATTTAATCAGGATACGGAAATCAAATCAATTCAGCTTACGGCAAAAGAGGAAATAGAAATTAAAATTAATTAAAAAAGTCTTGACATTTCAGCGGACATTAGATATAATAATGTCCGTTGAAATAAGCGGGTGTAGTTCAGTGGTAGAATGTCAGCCTTCCAAGCTGAATATGTGGGTTCGATTCCCATCACCCGCTCCATTTTATGAGAGGCTCTTGCCTCTCAAAAATATGCGCTGTTAGCTCAGTTGGATAGAGCAACTGCCTTCTAAGCAGTAGGCCGGAGGTTCGAGTCCCCCACAGCGCGCCAATTTTATATAATAGCGTCGGTGGGGACGAGAAACGAACTCCAAGAAGGCTGCCGAAGGCGGACTGATTGGGAGAAAGGTCCGGTGGACCTTTCGATAGCTGAGAAGAGAGTCCCCCACAGCGCGCCATTTTTTATATTAATACTTTTTACGGTGGGATTGGCCTAGTTGGTTAGGGCGCCAGTTTGTGGCACTGGAGGTCATCAGTTCGAATCTGATATCCCACCCCATTTTTATTTTTTGGGGAGTAGCCAAGCGGTAAGGCAACGGACTTTGACTCCGTCATGCGTGGGTTCGAATCCCGCCTCCCCAGCCATAAAATAACAGATGGACCGAAGTCCGTCTGTTTTTTTTTGCTCGTGAATTTCTTTATTACATCAAAAGAGACAGACCTGCGTCTGTCTCTTTCGCTGGTGACCCACCGGGGAATCGAACCCCGGACACCTTGATTAAAAGTCAAGTGCTCTGCCATCTGAGCTAGTGGATCATATGTTTCGTTTGCACTTTGCACATTATAACACATCAAATCTCTAAATGCAAGATATATTTTTATAATTTATAATATCTGTTTTCTTTTATATTTCTTTTGACTTATGAGTAAAATTGGTGTTATAATGTAATCGCAAAACAATCTTAATACTAAAGCTTTTATAAAATGAATTTTTGTTTTAAAGACGTTATCCGTATGAT
>CAMVRG010000120.1 GCA_947169815.1 uncultured Clostridia bacterium
TGAGGGACACCAGCGCTCCTCTTTGGCGTATTTCTGAATTTCAGAAAACGCCTCGGGATAGTATTCCTCAATAAGCTCATACCTGAACGCTCCCTCAAAATTAAACCTGTAATGGGGATATTTTTCGAGAAAGGCTATGTTTTTTTCAATCGTATCGGGGATAAAAACCTCGATTGTTTTCGGAAGCTCCCAGCGCCATACGGTATCAAGGTGAGAGGTAGCAACCGTAAAAATCCTGTTTTCAGTCATAGTTATTTCTCGATAATCTCGTAGGTGAATTCGTATTTTTCCTGAAGCGCCTTTACCTTATCCTCGTTATCCTCGATAAAGGTAGGGGAGTAGATGCTCTTTCCGTCAACGGAGTATTCCTTAACTATATTGTTAAGAGCCTCCCACGCCTCAGCCTCAAAGGGATAGTCAGGGTCCATCTTAATTAAAAATTCTCTGTGTTTAGGAAGTCTTACTTTCATAGCTTTACGTCCTTTCATTTAATACGACTATTATATATTTAAAATAATTTTATTTCAAGATGTTTTTTGCTTTTGATATGAGAGTCCTTTCGGGCTCAGCCAGAGCCTCTTCAACGCTTGTATTTCCGTCAACAAGGGAAAGCATTTTATCTCCGAGCTTAACGTCTTCAATCACTCCGCTAATTACAATACATTTCTTATTGTATTTTTCTGAAAGCAGCGTAATTTTATAAGGGAGCTTGCCCATAAGCGTCTGAGCGTCGGTTTTGCCCTCGCCCGTAATTACAATATCACACTCTTTAATCTTTTCTTCAAGCGCCGAGTATTCGCAAAGTACGTCAAAGCCCGATTTTATCTTCCCGCCGTATACGGAATACAGTCCGCCGCAGATACCGCCCGCTGCGCCTGAGCCCTTAACCTTGCTTACGTCGCAGGGGAGAAACGCGTTAAGCCTTTTCAGTCCCTCGTCAAGCTCTTTGACGTTACTCTCGTTTGCGCCCTTTTGTGGCGCGAAAACACAGGCGGCGCCGTTTTTTCCGAATAATACATTTTCAACGTCACAGGCGTATGTAAAGTTAATATCCTTTACAATGTTTCTGAATCCCGCGCCGAAAATAAAGTTTAAATCCTTACCCTTTGGTATTGAGATTTTATTATAGTTTTCGTCGTAGAAATCAGCCCCGAGAGCGCAGAGCGCTCCCGCCCCTCCGTCGCAGCAGCCCGAGCCGCCGAGAGCGAGGATAATATTCTTAAAACCCTTTGATACTGCGGCTTTTATAAGCTCGCCCGTACCGTATGAGCTCGCCGCCATTACGTTCTTTCTCGGCTGTAATCCGCTTGCTTTCGCGCTTTCTATTATCGCCGTGTTATCAAAGGTAACGATATCGGCTTTTATCGGTCTGTGGTAAATGTCGTGAGCATTGACGTAAAGTGATTTACCTTTACATATGTCTTTTATGCATTCGGCAAACCCCTCGCCTCCGTCAGCGAAGGGAAGGGTAATAATTTCAAGTGAATTATCATATTCAAGCAGCCCTTTTTCAATACATTCGCATACCTGCTTTGACGTCAGAGTTCCTTTATATGAATCCGGACAAATCAGTATTTTCATATCGTCACCTCTTATATGATTTTATCATATATGAATCGACAAGTAAATACAGGAAATTTAAGGGCTGTCTATATGTTAACGGAGTGTGAACAAATTATTAATATTTTTTTGGATAAAATACTTGACATTTCAATATTCAGGGTGTATTATGATTTTAGGATATGTAGCTAATCATCCTACGTGTCCTACATAGGGTGGAACGTCGACCTTAATTGCCACGCTATGTATAAGAAGAGCAGGGTGACGTCTCGTGTTGTAATACGTGAGACGTTGCTCTTTTTTACGGGAGTTTTTATTTTTCTATTGACAAATAGTTTTTTTCTGTTATAATGATAAAGCAATAAAAAAAGAAATATATCGCGGGGTAGAGCAGTTGGTAGCTCGTCGGGCTCATAACCCGGAGGTCGTAGGTTCGAGTCCTACCTCCGCAACCATAAAAAAGACCATCGTTTAGATGGTCTTTTTTATGGTTATGAATGTTGTATTTATTCAGCGACCGACGGGTTATATCTTGAAATACAGACGTGAAAGTGTTATTCTTATTATAAAGTAATTATATTAAGGGCGTGAAGAAATGAAGGGGCGTTGCTTTAAACGGATATTTCCGTTATTGTTATCACTCATATTGGTTTTTACGGCTGTACCCGCTATGGCTGCCGCGGATACGGCTCTTACTGACGCGCCTTCATTAAGCCTTAAAGCGGGAAAGGGAACGCTTACCGCTAAGTGGACTAAGATTAAAGGCGCTAAGTCATATCAGCTTCAGTATTCGCTGAACAGAAATTTTAAAAGCGCAAATACTCTTAATATTAAAAACAGGAAAAAATATAAGATAAAAAACCTTAACTTTCTTACAAGATATTATGTAAGAGTCAGGGCGAAGATAAAAAAAGATGGCAAGGCTTATTACTCAAAGTGGTCGGCTGTTCACTCAAAGCCTACAAAGGCGAAAAGGAGCGCTTTTAATTCTTTCGCGGCAGTTCCGATTCAGCCCTTTGAAAACGGTGAATACGATATAACGGCTCAGACCGCGGATAAAATCAGTATTGACCTTCCCGAGGAGGCGAAATATGAAAAGCCCGTAATTCCCGAGGGCGCCGAGGTATCGTATTATTCGTCTCTTTATTCCGCCGCTCAGGCAGTAAACGGCGAAGAAGCGGAGCCCTGCGGCGAGGCTTCAGCAGTATGTCTTATTTATAAAGACGGAGATGTTTACTGTATTGAAATGATAAAAAACAGTAATGAAAGCGAGAGCGTAACCTTTAACGAAAACACCTCGTTAAATTTAAGAAAGCACGCCGTTTCATTTGCCGACAGAAAATATATCAGCGCCAAAGCCGATTTCAGTCTTTTAAACGGAACGGTAAATACCCTTAACAGCGAATACGCCGTTTTCTCTCCCGCTGCTAACAGCGACGGTAAGCTCGCGGTAAACGGCGTTAAGTTTAACGCCGATATTACCTACGCCCATTCGGGAACGGGCGTAATATGCAGCAGCGCGCTTAATAACGAGCTTAAGAAAGTTATTATAAATCTTAACGGAACGGGAAGCAGCTCGTATGAATTCGGCGGCGTTAAACTAAGCGGAACGTCAAAGCAAAACGCCTCGGATATTGATAATATAAAAGTGAATATCTCGCTTGATAAGGCGGCTGAGATATACGGAATTAAGGATAGCTGTATTAATCAGAGTAATAAAAACACCCGTGTAAATATTGAGTGTAGCGCGACCTTCAGAGGAAGTGCCTGCGGTATAAAAACGATAAACGTAAGCTATGTTCAGAGCGTTAATATCATAAGCCCCGATATTACCGTTAAAACGAACAATACCTCAACTCAGTACGGCGTGAACGACGCAAGAGCCAATAAGGACGGCGAGTACAATCTGACCGACGCCAAGGTAAAGGTTATAAACGAGTCGGGACCTGCGAGAGGTATCAGCATTTACGGAAAAAACGCCTGTATCACGGGCGGCGATATATTCGCGGAGCAGACGAATAATACAACCGACGGAGTCGGAATTTTCCTTAACGGCTACGACGGTAAAAACAGATATAATCAGAATATTACGGTAAGAGAAACCGAAGGGCACCCGCTCGTTTCTTACGGAAAGCTCTGCGGAATTCTTGTGAGAAAGGGAACTTATAATATCCTTGGCGGAACGTATACCTCGGTTGACCATACGGGCTATCTTGCGGGTAATACGACGGTAAGAGACGCTCAATTTAAAATCGCAAACAGAGAGCTTTATACTAAGGCTCAGCTTACCGATTCGGGCAAGGATAGCGATTCGGCTGACGCGTGGGGACTTTATTTCGGCTGTCAGTACAGCAGCGTAAATACCGATGTAATTAATATGTATAACTGTATAATCGGAAACGTTTCCTCCTGCGGCTACGATATGCTTGATAATATGTCGAGGGCTGCGCTTTCGATTAAATGCGGCTATATTCAGCCGAAGGAGATAAACCTTTACGACTGTGATATTTACTGCGGTTCAAGATTCGTCTTCCGATATGTTGACGCATATAAGGATTCAAACTATAATATGAATACTAAGTTCAACCTCTACGGAAAAACAAGAATATTCAACCGCTCAGGTAACGAATTTACAAAAGAAGAGATAAGAAATACCGCGCTTAACTGGAGAACTACTTATCCAATAGCAAACAAGTCCGCTACGGGAAGCAGCGAGGCGAATAATAAATACTATGTCCATAATATGACGGGCGGAATATCAAAACTTATCGGCTATTCATATTATGCGCCGAGCGAGAACTCGGATATGAACGACGAGATACGGGATTCCTACGGAACCCTTACGGGCGACGATAAGGAGCAGTATCTTAACGCGGACGCGGTAAACGTCCACGACTATCGGGATTAAAGGAGAATACTTATGATTTACGACAGATGGATTTCCTACATAAAGGACGAGGTTAAAATAACCTCGCTTGTAATACCCGGGGCGCATAACGCGGGCTCGTACGGTATGATGAAAATGGCTGAGTGTCAGAGGGACGACCTTTTTACTCAGTTTGAATACGGAATGAGACAGTTCTGTCTCAGACTCAATACAACAAGACGCGGCGAAATCGTGCTTTCGCACGGGCTCAGTAAGGGCGACCTTTTTGAAAACGCGCTGAAGGATATTAAAAAGATGCTTGAAAAAAGCGAAAGCGAAATACTTCTTCTTGATATCAGAGAGTATTATGACCAGAAAATAGGTCCGTTTACCTTAAAGTATAAGGCGGATAAAAACAAGGTCGACGCGCTTCTTGAAAAGTATATCGAGCCCGAAAAGTACGCCTTTTACGATTTCAGCGATATCAGCGAGGTAACCGTAGGCGATATAAGAAAAGCGGGTAAGAGATATATTCTCATTAACGAAAACGAGGATTATAAATACTCAAAAAGCTGTAATCAGATAAGACCGTGGGAGCAGGACGTTAACGGCGCTAAGGCAAAGCGGTTTGCATCTGAAACGCTTCGGTTTTTTGACGATTATAAAACCGACGGGCTCTATTGGTTTCAGCTTCAGCAGACTCCGAATCTCGGTACTGAAATCGGAATGACTACGCCCGCGAAGCTTGATGAGGAGCTGAAAAAATATTATCCTCAGATTATAAAGGGGATAGAGGAAAACCCGTTTTATCTTGAATCAGCGAATATTCTTGCGGGCGATTTTATGACCGACGATTATATGAAAAGCGAGTTAATACTCAGGCTT
>CAMVRG010000121.1 GCA_947169815.1 uncultured Clostridia bacterium
TTTTCTTCCCCCTGCCCTTTGTGTGTGATATAATCATATTCAATTATTCGTCGTCATCGTCGATTGCAATATCGAGTTTCGCCCTTGCAGCGGCGCGGGGCTCGGTAACGATAACGGGCTCTGACGGTTCGGATACGGGAGCGGGAGCTTCAGACTCATTTTCTTCAGCCTTAAGAGAAGCGAGAACCTTATCCTCAAGCTCCTTTGCAAACGCCTGATCCTCTTTGATAAGAGCTTTAAGCTTATCGCGTCCCTGGAAGCGCTGCTCTCCGTATGAGAACCAGGAGCCGCTCTTTTTGATAATTCCCTGATTAACTGCAAGGTCGCAGATTTCTCCGTCCTTGTCGATACCCGTTCCGTACATAATGTCGAACTCAGCCTGCTTGAACGGGGGCGCAACCTTATTTTTAACTATCTTGGCTCTTGTACGCGAGCCGACAAATTCGTTACCAGGCGCCTTAATCTGTTCAATTCTTCTTACGTCTATTCTCATTGAGGCGTAGAACTTAAGAGCGCGGCCGCCTGTTGTAACCTCGGGATTACCGTAGATTACGCCTACCTTCTCACGAAGCTGATTAATAAATATAATAACGCAGTTTGACTTATTGATTGCGCCTGCAAGCTTTCTTAAAGCCTGAGACATAAGTCTTGCGTGAAGTCCGACGTGTGAATCGCCCATATCGCCTTCAATTTCTGATTTCGGAACGAGGGCAGCAACTGAATCAACAACAATAATATCAATAGCGCCCGAACGTACAAGCTGTTCGGTAATTTCAAGCGCCTGCTCGCCGTTATCGGGCTGAGCTACGAGAAGCGAGTCAACGTCTACGCCGAGATTTTCGGCATATACGGGGTCGAGCGCGTGCTCTGCGTCAATAAACGCAGCCTCGCCGCCGGCCTTCTGAGCCTCGGCAACGCAATGAAGCGCAAGAGTTGTTTTACCTGAGGATTCAGGCCCGTAAATCTCTATAATTCTTCCCTTCGGAAGTCCGCCGATACCCGTAGCAATATCAAGCGTAAGCGAGCCAGTTGAAATTGCGTCAACCTTTAAATGCTTGCTTTCGCCCATTCTCATAATAGCGCCTTCGCCGTACTGCTTAACAATCTGTTTTAAAGCGGAATCAAGCGCCGCTCTTTTATCGTTTTTTACATCCTTTGCGCCAGCCATTGTTTTATTCCTCCATATAATAATATATAAATTAATACACTGTGATTATACAATATATCGTGTATAAAATCAAGAAATAATACAAATTAGCCCATAATTTTACACTTTATTAAAATAAATTAAAAAAACACTTGCATTTTAACTTAGTTTGTGGTAATATTTATGCGTTCTAAATTTTTAAGGAGGTGTTCGCAAATGGCTAAATGTGAATACTGCGGAAAAGACGTTTCCTTCGGTATTAAGGTATCCCACTCACACAGAAGAAGCAACAGAACCTGGAAACCGAACATTAAAAGAGTTAAGGCTATCGTTAACGGTTCTCCCAAGAGAGTATATGTTTGCACAAGATGCCTTCGTTCAGGTAAGGTTGAAAGAGCTTAATTAAAAAAATAAAACCGTCCGAAAGGACGGTTCTTTTTTTATTAATAAATGTAAGCGTGGTCAACAAAAATTTTATACGTAGAAAACTTTATACGCTCGTAGTTATCAGAATTCTTGTCATAAGGAACGTAGAAAGAATCAACTTTGTATTCACCCGGCTTTTTGGCAGTAAAATAAGTGTAATCAAAGTCAACTACTTTTCCTTCAGCGTCATAGAAAACAATTGACGCGCGAATTGTATCAAGCTCTTTACTGCCGATATTTTCATTTTCAACGAGAACGCTAGAGCCTGATTCGTTAATATTATGCTTTGTAATCTTAATATTCTTTACGTATGTTTTCTTTGCATAATACGTTTCATCTACCGACAGCTTTGATTTATAGGTAGAATATCCGTTTGTGGGAGCGTTTATATGAAGAACGCAGGTACGTCCCTTTTCAAAGCAATAATTTGAATCGCCGTAGGTATCAATAATGTTTCCCTTAGCGTCATAAAAAACTACGCTGAGATGAACGCTTACCGCACGGGGATTATTGTTTTTAAGAATTGCAACTATGGCTTGTGAATTCGTCGCCTTGTAATAAGTCGCGCTGATATTCTTAACGGAAATCGGTTTCGGCTTAACGGTAACCTTACACTTATACTTTTTCTTTCCTACCTTAGCAGTAATAGTCGCCTTTCCCTCTTTCTTTGCGGTAATCTTTCCCGCCTTAACGGTAGCAACCTTCTTGTTGCTGGTGGACCACTTAACCTTTTTCTTGGTTCCCTTAACCTTAAGTTTATAGGTCTTGCCTACAACAATAGATACGCTTGTTTTGCTGAGCTTTACAGCAGCCTGAGCAGTCATCGGCGAGCTGATGCTGAAAAGCATTACCAGCGAAAGGAATAACGCAATAATTTTTTTATTTTTCATAATAACACCTCCATCTCAATTATATAACGTAAAGTTCAATCAGTCAATAAAAAAATAGACACTTTTAAAGTGTCTATTCTGATAATCTACTTTTTGCCTTCTCCGCGCTCTCGGATAATGAAACGAACGGGGGTTCCGTCAAGACCGAAAATTTCGCGAATCTGATTTTCAAGATAACGCTGATACGAAAAATGAAAAAGGTCGGCTCTGTTTACAAAGAATACAAACGCAGGCGGTCTTGTTGACGCCTGAGTCATATAATATATTTTAAGCCTTCTTCCCTTATCGGTAGGCGGCTGAACTCTTGCGGTAGCAACCGCAAGAACCTCATTGAGCCTTCCCGTTGAAATTCTCATAGAATTCTGAGAGTGAACGTAAACTATCTTTTCAAATAGCTTATCAAGCCTCTGTCCCGTTTTAGCCGAGATAAAGAGAAACGGAGCATAGGATATAAACGAAAAGTCGTTTTTCAGCTTTTCGGTAAACTCCTTCATCGTATTGCCGTCCTTCTCTACCGCGTCCCACTTATTAACGGCGATAATGCACGCTTTTCCCTGTTCCATAGCGATACCCGCTACCTTGCTGTCCTGCTCGGTAAAGCCGACGGTAGCGTCTATCATAATAACGCAGACGTTAGCTCTTTCAACCGCCATTCTTGCTCGGATAATCGAATACTTTTCAATATCGTCATTAACGCGGCTTTTACGCCTCAGTCCCGCGGTATCAATAAAATTGAACTTACCGTATGAATTTTCGATAAAAGTATCGGTTGTATCTCTCGTAGTACCCGCGATGTCTGATACGATTGCGCGGTTTTCGCCGCAGATTTTATTGACGAGCGAGGATTTACCTACGTTAGGCTTACCTATAACCGCAACGCTTATAATTTCCTCGTCATCCTCATCGTCTTCAGAAGGCTCGGGGAAATGCTTAACAACCTCGTCAAGTAAATCGCCCGTACCGTGGCCGTGAACAGACGATACTGCAATCGGGTCGCCGAGACCTAGATTATAAAACTCATAGAATTCAGGCTCGGGAGCGCCGATTTTATCACATTTATTAACACACAATACAATAGGCTTATTCGATTTTAAAAGCATAGCGGCGACCTCCTGGTCGGAGGCTACGACGCCGCATTTAAGGTCGCAGACGAGAACGATTACGTCGGCAGTTTCAATTGCAATTTCAGCCTGGTTTCTCATCTGTGAAAGTATAACGTCGTCGGAATAGGGCTCAATACCGCCCGTGTCCACAAGTAAAAACTTATAGTTAAGCCACTCGCAGTCGCCGTAAATTCTGTCTCTCGTAACGCCGGGGGTATCGTCAACTATCGAAAGGCGCGTGCCTATAAGCTTATTAAAAAGAGTTGACTTTCCGACGTTAGGTCTTCCGACTATCGCCACAACGGGTTTTGACATAAATAATACCTCGAATTATAAATAAGGACGGCTTAGTCAGCCGTCCCAGCATTTATCAGTCCATGCTTATAACTTCTTTACCGTTATAAGAGCCGCAGTTCTTACATACCTTATGAGGTACGGTATAACCGCCGCAGTTTGAACACTTTACAAGTGTAGGAGCGTCAATCTTCCAAACGCTTGAACGTCTCTTATTCTTTCTTGCCTTAGAAGTTCTTCTGGTAGGTACTGCCATTTTAGTTTCCTCCTTATTTATGAATAAAAGTAATTGTTTATTTAATCAAGCAACTCAAGGAGCGCCGCCATTCTCGGGTCAACGTCCTTTTTACAGTTGCATTCTTCTCTGTTGAGATTAGCACCGCATTTAGTACAAAGTCCCTTGCAATCGTCATTACAAAGCATTTTATGCGGTAAAAACAGCTGAATTTCCTGATAGACCAAATCGTCAATATCAAGAATATTGTTTTCAGTGATAACATAGCCGTCATCGTCAAGTTCGTTTTCAAGATGAGGAACGACGATTTTATTAATATCAAAGGAATACGCCCGCTTAAATTCGTTAGCGCAGCGGTCGCACATACCGTAAAAATCAAACGATACGATGAGTTCAAGATGAGCGACGTCAGCCTTTGAATATGCCCTGCCCTTTACCGTGACACCGTCTTTGAGTGGTTTATAAGTGCCGTATTCAAAGTCTTCGAGTGAGAGTGAATAATCGACTTTTAATTCGTCGCACGAAGAATTGAATATGTTAGTAAAATCGAGCTGCATAGATACCACCTCATAATTGTACCTATGTATTATATATATTTTAAATTAAAAAGTCAATAGTAAATTAATCAAAAAATACGGGCAGGTTAACTGCCCGTTAATATTATTTTATACCTCTTCGCAGAAATCGAATACCTCAACGGGTAAATCGTCCTTATCGCAGCTCAGAGTGAAGTAGAAGTTTACGTCAGTAGCTTCGCTGAGATCCGAGAGCATATCAAAGAACTGAATAAGCTTATCGTATTCCCTTCCTACAATTTTAAAGGTAGCGTCAACAAGGATATCGGTTACGTCGTAGTTACCAGCGCAGATACCTGCAAGATAGCCGTAAAACGCCTTGTGACCTTTTATAGCATATGTATCGGTTTCTAAAAGTCTTGCTCTTGAGGATACGTCGTAAGTGAGCTTAGGCTCGTTTTCTACGCATACAACGTTTCCGTCAGACTCGGCAGTACATTTATTAACGAGCTCAATAAGTCTCTTAGTTTTGCCGTGACCTTTATTACCGATAATTACTTTAATCATTATAATTCCTCCAAAACGGGTTAATTTAAGACAAGCCGCCGCTTATCCGTATAGTTAGTTTATCATAAACCCAGTTTTTTTTCAAGACTTTCTTTTTCGCTTTCATATCCCGGTTTACCGAGAAGAGCGA
>CAMVRG010000122.1 GCA_947169815.1 uncultured Clostridia bacterium
CCATTGCAATAGTAATTGCATTTTATGCGTCGCAATTTCGAAACGATGAACGAAAACTTAAAGAAATAACGGAGAAACTACTGTATAAACTACAAAAATACGTTAATTCTGACGTTTTTGTTGATGCTGGAGAATTTGACAAAAAGGAAGTCTTAACCAATAACAAGAGAATAAGTAATGTAATTGATAGTATATCAAAGTGTTCAAATTCTTTTCATATAGAAGATGATTTAGATTACATAAAAGATGAATTCAAAAAGTATAAATCTTTTGTTGGTGATCATATCGAAGATAAAGAGTATTTAAAAAAATCAAAAGCTGAATACCAAAACTTTGCTAGTAACATTGATAGTAAATGTGATTTGATTATTATTTCTTTGTATAATTAGTATTCTTTAAAGCCTACATTGAGTAGGCTTTAGTTTTTATTTTTTTGTCAAGTGTTTTTTTCGGAGGGCAAAAATCCACCTCAAAAGTGAACAAAGTGTGAACGAGCAGCCTATGGTGATGTCAAAGCAGTACCAAATTTCTGCTACATAATTGGCTATTTGTGAGAAAAATGTCGATTTGAAAAAACGCAGATTTTTTGGAATTTTTTGTAAAAAGCGGAAAATTGTGCACAATGCACATAGAAACGGGCGAAAATTATGCAAACTGACGAAATTCTGAATCCTACTTGACATTCCCTCCTGCTGCGGCGAGGACTATATGCGATTTCCTTTCGGATCCCCATACCTCGCCCGAGGATTACGATATGATACTTACTGGGGATTTAGGCGCAACGGGAAGCGAGCTTCTTTACGAGCTTCTTGAAATCGAACACCGCCTTGATATACGGAAGGTCCACAGCGACTGCGGACTTATGATATTTGACCGTAAGGCTCAGGACGTGAATTCGGGCGGTTCGGGCTGCGGCTGCAGCGCCTCGGTGCTTTGTTCTCATATTATGAAGCGTATAAAAAGAGGGGAACTTGGCAGAATCCTTTTCCTTGCAACAGGCGCGCTTATGAGCCCGACCTCAACTAAACAGGGACAGCCCATCCCCGGTATCGCCCACGCGGTTTTGCTTGAAAGATAGTTTTAAAGACTCGGTTCATCCCGGGTCTTTATTTTTATATTGACAAAATCGGATAATATGATATAATAACATAGCGTTCAAAAATCGGCAAAAACTTATAAAAAATGAACGGTGGCGATTTCAGTGACAAAAGATGTATTTGAGATTTTAAGGTATATAGCTGAGTCTGATGCCGAAGAAACCTCTCAGAGAATAATTGCAAAGGTATGTGGCTTTTCTCTGGGAAAGGTTAACGGAATACTTAAGGATTTAACGCAAAGCGGCTTTATTGACGAAAACTACGGTATAACCGACGCGGGGTTTGACGCTCTTTCTCCGTACAAAGTCGATAACGCTATTATCCTTGCAGCGGGTATGAGTACAAGATTTGTACCCGTATCTTACGAAATACCGAAAGGACTTATTTCGGTTAAGGGCGAGGTAATGACGGAAAGGCTTATCCGTCAGCTTCGCGAAGCAGGTATTGAGGAAATTGTTTTAGTCGTCGGATATATGATGGAAAAATTCCTCTATCTTTCCGAAAAATACGGCGTTAAGTTTGTTGTCAACCCCGAATATGAAACGAAGAATACTCACAGCAGTATTTACGCGGCGAGGGAATATCTTAACAATACTTACATACTCTGTTCGGATAACTACTATCCCGAAAATATGTTCCACAGATACGAATACCGCGCGTTCTACTGTTCAATCTACCTTCCTGGTATAAGCTACGTTGAGAGAGGCTTTGTTTTCGATAAAAACAATTTAATTGTTTCAACCGACAAGCCCTCGGATAATCAGTGGATTATGTACGGCCACGCGTATTTCAGCAGGGAATTTACGGAAAGTTTTGTTCCGATTCTTCTCAGATACTATAATCAGCCGGGCGTTGAATATATGTACTGGGAAACGATATACGCCGAAAACGTATCGAGTCTGAAGATGTGGGGACTGAAATGCACAAACGCTCAGATACTTGAATTCGACAGCGTTGAGGAGCTTGAACAGTTTGACCCCGATTATATTCACCATAATAAGGTAAAGGTTTTTGATAATATCTGTAAGGTTCTTAAATGCGAACTAAGCGATATTTCGGATATTGAAATTATAACGAAGGGGCTTAACAATAAGTCCTTTAAATTCAAATGTAAATCCAAAAGCTACGTTTACCGCCATCCGGGTAAAAACGCCGAACACGTTATAGACCGAAAGAAGGAAGCCAAGGCGCTCAATATCGCAAAAAAGCTTGAGATTGACAATACCCTGGTTTTTGTTGACGAGGATGAGGGCTGGAAAATCTCCGAGTTTATCGAGACTACCGATATTTTTGATTTTAATAATAAACGCCACATAGCTTTACTGTCAAATGAACTTAAAAAGCTTCATTCTTCCGAAATAAGCGTAGGTTTCAGCTTTGATTATAATGAAGAGGCTGACAAGATTATTGAAAAGCTTAAAAGTATGGACTCGTCGTCCTACGCTCAGGCGATGGAATACAAGCGTGACTTTGAGGCGGTATTTGATTTTCTTGATAATGATAAATGGACCTGCTCGCTTTGTCATAACGATATTTACGAGCCTAATATTCTCGTTGAAGATAACCGCGTTCATCTTATCGACTGGGAATTCGCGGGCGATTCGGATATAGGCTTTGATATATGTAAGCTCTTTTCGGTAGTTATGCCCGAATTTGGCGGTATTGACGAATGGCTTGAGCCTTATTACGGAAGAGAGACAACCCAAAACGAAAAAATCCATCTTTTCGCCTGCGCGGCGGTTATATATTATTATTGGTACGTATGGAGCTTATACACAAGCAAAAACGGCGGCGAAACGTCGGCGTATATGATGGATTGGTACAAAAAAATGAAATATTACTGTAATGAAGTAACTAAACGCCTTAAAAAGGAGAACTGATATGGAATATGTAATCTCAGTAGGTATCGGAGCCTGGTTTGTATTGACGGGCTTAATTTCAACGATAGCAGTGTTCAAGTCTTTTAAATAGGAGAAAATCGGTATGAATGTATTTTTAATAGGTATGTCGGTTACTATGGTTGCCTACGTAATCATAGGCGCCTTAATAAGCCGAAAGGTAAATAACGCGAATGATTTTTATGTAGCGGGTAAAAACGCCCCGACTATGCTCATTACGGGCTCGTTAATCGCGTCCTTTATAGGCGTAGGTCTTTTTATGGGCGACGTCGGCGAATCGTACAGCGGATTTTTTGCGCCGATTATGGTAGCCGTAGGCGTTCTTTCGGTAGGCTATATTGTCGGCTCGGTATTCTTCGGACGTTATCTGAGAAGAAGCAACGTTATGACTATCCCTCAGTATTTCGGAAAAAGATTTGACTCTCAGCCCCTTCAGCTTTTATCAACAATTACAAGTATAGTAATTATGCTTGTATACAGCCTTTCCTGCGTTCAGGGAATAGGTACTCTTATGTCCGCCGTAACGGGGCTTAACTATAATATCTGTATCGTTATAGCGGTTTCGGCTTTTACCCTTATTACCGTTTTTTCAGGCGCAAAGGGCGTGCTTATTACCGATACTATTATGTTTTCGGTATTTTCTCTCGCTACTATTATCGGCGTAACCTTTATTGCGACGAAATCGGGCGGCTGGATTAGTACGGTTACCGAAATGGCTAATTATAAAGCTGTTCCGGGTATTCTTTCATACAGCGGAAATCTTGATTATTTCTATCCAACAGGCAGGGATAATATGATCTGGGCGGTAGGCTACGGTATTGCGTGGATGGCTGTTCTTATGGTTGCGCCCTGGCAGTCAAGCCGCTATCTTATGGCGAAAAACGAGCATACGGTTATCCGTTCAAGCATTCTCGCTTCCTCTTCGGTATTCATTATCGAATTTCTTATGTGTATAGCGGGCGTATTCACAAACAAGCTCAACCCCGGTATGGAAGAGCCCTCAAAGGCTTTAATCTGGGCGGCGATGAATATTATGCCGTCAATACTCGGAATAGTCGTTCTCTCGGGCGTTCTCGCCTCGGGTATATCATCGGCTACCACCTTCCTGTCGCTCGTCGGCTCAAATATTACTAACGACGTAGTAAAAATCAAGGACGAAAGAAAGAACGTATTTATTGGAAGAATCGTTATTCTTGTTATTGCGGTAATTATCTGTGTTCTCTGTATCTTCAATCCTCCTCAGATTTTCTGGATTACATACCTCGGCGCAACTATCGTTGCCTGCTCATGGCTTCCCGTTGCGATTGCGAGCGTATGGAGCAAGAGGGTTACTAAGGTCGGTGCGTTTCTGGGAATGCTTGTAGGCTTTATTGTAAGTCTTGTTATGAAGGTTTATACGGGCGTTAAGGGAATTACGCTTCCGATATACCTTGACCCGTTCTTTATCGGAATGGGCTCGGGAATAATCGCGCTCGTTCTCGGCTCGGCGTTCACTAAGGTTACCGATAAGGAAAAAGAGGAAAGAAGCAAGCTCTTTATCATGCCCGAAAGCGAAAAGGACCCGAAGGAAATCAAGAAAACAAAAATTCTTATTTCATTATCAATACCGCTTGGTTTTGTAATTACGGGAGCGCTCTTATTACTCTGGGCAATTCCATATTCAAACGCAGTAAAATAGATTAAAAACCGACGGGCAACGCCTGTCGGTTTTATTTGTTGCGGTATGAATTTTGTCCTATAAAAAAGTGTTTAATATCTTGATAATATATGTTATAATCAATATGAAACAAGGAGGATACTATGAGCGAAAAAGGGAATACATATTCAACGGAAAACTTTACTCTTAAATTCTATCCTGCCAGGGGAAACGAGAAAAAGCCCTTTGCGCTTATATGTCCGGGCGGCGGGTATGAGATAGTAGCCGACTGGGTTGAGGGTGAGCCGTTTGCAAAAAAGCTAAACTCCCTCGGCTACAGTTCATTCGTGCTTTATTACCGCGTGGGCTTTGCGGCAAAGTATCCCGCACCGCTTGACGACCTTGCAGGCGCGCTGAGTTATATTCTGAAAAACGCTGAAAAGTATAATGTATTTACAGAGGGTTATTCGCTATGGGGCTCTTCTGCAGGCGGACATCTCGCGGCGCTTTTCGCTTCAAAGCGGTTTTGCCGTGATAAATACAACCTTCCTCAGCCCTCGGCGTTAGTTCTTATCTATCCCGTAATAACTATGGGAAAGCTGAGCCATAAGGGAAGCGTTAAAATGCTTCTCGGCGAAAGCCCTGAAAACGAAGAAATAAAAGCAGCCTCGGT
>CAMVRG010000123.1 GCA_947169815.1 uncultured Clostridia bacterium
TGACTGTGACTGGAGTTCAGACGTGTGCTCTTCCGATCTGGTTAACCTGGTCGATAAGGATATACTCAGCCGACGCAATTTTTTTGATTACCTCGTCGAAGCTGTCGCCTATTCTGATAATTGAAATACGCGGGTTATGAGTATGCTGAATAACATACTTGATTTCGTTTGACTGAATATCAAAGGCAACTATGCTTCCCTTTTCTATCGGAGTTTTAACAGCGCTTGCATAAATATCGCGGGCAAGCTCCTTTTCCTCTTTTATGAGCTTAACCATTCTGTGGTAAGGCATTGAGCTTGACTGAACCTTCGGCACGTCGTAAAAATGCTCAAATTTTTCGCAGGGCTTTCTGTGCTTCTCAAGGTTATCGAACATAGTTTCAATAATTCGCTGAGTGGCCTTTCCGTCGCAGGAACGCATAAACTTATATCTGAAATCCTGAACCGCCTTTTTATCGAAGCGCGTGTCGATATTCTTGATATAATCAATCATTTCAAAGTTCGTCTTGCAAATCGGACCCGGGGCAAGCTCGTTATAATCATAATAGAAGCCACGCCAGTCAAAATAGCTGTCAAGGTCATAGGCAAAGAAGATGAGTGGCTTTTCAAAAATACTGTACTCAAATACGAGCGAGGAGTAGTCGGAAATACAGAAATCCGAAGTTATAATCAAATCCTCAATCGAAAGCGTATCGGTAACGTCAAAGGCAAAATCCTTGAATCTTTCCTCAATCATCGGACGAACCTTAACTACGGGATGATGCTTAAAGAGAAGAACGTAGTCGTCTCCGAGCCCCTCATAGAACATCTCAACGTTAAGGCGGTCGGGAGTAGTCGCCCTTGCAACTCTTCCCCTGAAGGTCGGAGCGTAAAGTATAATCTTCTTTCCCTTAGCCTGAGGAATAAGATTATAAACGTGCTCATACGCCTTTTCCTTGTATTCCTCGTTGAAGAATATATCCGTTCTCGACGAGCCCGTGGGCTGAACTATTTCGCTGTCCTCGGGAAGATTCATAGCCTCTTTATAAGCCCACACCACCTCGGGGGAGCTGACCGTTACAAGGTCGTAATTCTTATTGAACGGGTGTCTTAGCTGCTCTTTTCTTGACGCGCCGAAAATGAGGTCGGCGGTAGAGAAGCCGAAGCGCTTGAACGCGCCGCAGCCGTGCCAGAGCTGAATTACCTTGGTCTCGGGTCTTATCGGGATTGCCGAAATTGCGTTTGAGCCCTCGTTTAAGAAAACGTATTTAGCCGTAGCAATATCCTCAACGGCATTTAATACCCTCTTGGCGTAATCGGCGCGAAGCGTATTGCTGTTAAGAAGAAAATGCGAATGAATATTATAATCGTAGTTATTGACAAGCTCGTCAAACATTACCTCGAAGCTGTTGGTAATATTCGTATGTCTTATCTCAACGAATACAATCTTTTTCTCGTCTACGGGCTCCTTTGCGGCAGCCTTATAAACCCTGGGTATACGCTTATCAAGGAGCTTGTTGGTAAAACGTTTGTTACCCGCGCGCTTGATATAGCTGTTTAAAGCCTTGTTGAGCCTCTCGTAGGTTTCGAGAATGCCCTTCTTGACCATAAACGCAGCGGATACTTCCTCGTTAGTTACCTCGCCTCTGTATTCCCTGTAATAATTGTGATAATGCTTGTCGCTCATATTCCACCTCTTACGATATCAACAATCTTCTTTGCAACACGCTCGGAGGATTTTCCGTCGGTATTGTCAAAGAATTTGTTTCTGAAGTCCGTAATTTTATATTGTTCAAAATCGTTCTTCTTAATACATTCAAAAAGCTCACTTTGAGTTTTCACTATTTTACCCGGCGCAAAGCTCTCAAACTCATAGTAAAAATCCCTGTCCCTCACATACTCTTCTAAATCAAATACGTAAAATACCATCGGGATATTGAGAAGCGACGCCTCGAATACGCAGCTCGAATAATCGGTAACGAGCAAATCGGTTACGAAAAGCAGGTCGTTAAGCTCGTCAACGTCGGAAAGGTCGATTATCGTATCCTCGTGCTCCTCGGCTACTATAAATCTCTCTCTGCAAAACGGGTGAAGCTTTACTATTATTATCCACTCGTCGCCGAGAGTCTCCTTAAGCTCGTTAATATTGAGTTTTTCAATATCGTAGTACGCCGTGACCTGACCGTTTCCGCGGAAGGTCGGAGCGAAAAGGAGTACCTTTTTATCTTTTATTACGGGATACTTTTCGTAAAGCCCTGCTTTAATTTTCTTTTCGTATTCGCTGTCAAAAAATATATCCGTTCTCGGAATTCCCGTAGCAATTACCGCGTTGTCGCTTATTCCGAAGCCCTCGGCGTAATGTCTTGCAATTTCCTGAGAGCTGACTATCGCGTAGTCGTACATACGGTGGTTTTTATCGTACTGATGGGGTCCTCCGGGTTTACCGAGCCTTGTATATCCGAAGGTTTTAAACGCACCGCACGCGTGCCAGAGCTGAATAATTTTAGTATCCTTCTGTCTCTTGAAGGTATTGAGAAGGCGGAAAAAATCGTCAACTACAACTACCCTTGAGGTTGCGTAAAGATAAAGGAATTTTCTGAGTACCTTTACCATTTTCATCATACTCGTCTGAGCGAAAAACATAGTTTTAAGCTCAAGGTCATTTTCGTCTTTAAGCTCGTTCCACACGAACTCCATATTTCCGCCGAGCTCAGTACGCCGTCCGCTCATAAAGGTTACGCGGTTTTTCTTTACGGGATGAAGCTTTTTATATATTCCGAAATACACCCCGAGCGCCCATACCATAGGCGTATATACAACTCTTTTTACCGCAGAGCGTAAATCAAGCTCGAATATATTTATATAGGTCTTTCTCTTTGCTATTTTTTCGGAAACTATAAGCGCATTATTACTCTCGCTTATACCCTTTGGGAGCGCGGTATCAAGCGTTACGCTTTCGACCTCAACATTGTCGTCGCCGAGCCAGAGCTCAAAACTGAGCGTTACGGGGCTTTCGTTTTTATAGTTGAAAAACAGCTTGTCAAGAAGATAAACGTGGCTGAAAAGTATATAGCCCTCGCCCTGCTCAAGCACGGGAATCGGAATTCTTCTCGTTCTGTCCTCACAAGAAAAAACCGCTTTTAATCTCGGTATATTCTTACCAAGGGCGTCGCATTCCAACGAACCGCCGACGAACAGCTTTCCGCCTTTTGCTTTAACCCTGTCAAGTTTAATACTGCATACCGACATAAAAAACGCTCCGAAACTATAGTTTATCTAAAATATTATATCATAATAATATATATAAATCAAGATTATTGATATTTATTAAATAATAATGTATAATCAAGTCGTAACATAAACGGAAGAGGTGTTATTATGATAAAGAAATACAGGCCCTACATAATTGTTTTTTATATTCTTTTCGCCGCGGCGCTTGTTACCGCGAGCTTTATCGACTTAAAGCTCGATATTTTTCTCAACAATCCCGACGACGCGTTTTCAATATGGTTTGAGGCGATGGGCGAAATGCCGTGCAGGCTTATATGCACCTTCGCAGGCGTTCTGATTTTTTATCTCGCCGAAAAGCCCGTGCTTAGAGTCTTCGGACTTATCGCCGATATCGGCGGCTCGGCTTATCTCGGGTACCATATCGCGGACTATCTTTTTCTTGAAAGACACAGGGTTATTTTCGGCGTAGCTTTCGGGCTTTGTATAGGCTTAATGGCACTTTATATCGGACAGTTTATAGCGGTTCCCGAAAACCTTAAAAAAGCGTTTATTATCCTTTCCGTAGCGGGAATAATCGTTATGTTCGTTCAGCTCGGAACGATAGAAATATCGAAGATGATATGGGGGCGCGTACGCTTCAGAGACCTTATAAAAATGGGCTCCTACGAGGCGTTTACGCCGTGGTATAAGATTAACGGAATTACGGGCAACCGCTCGTTCCCCTCGGGTCATACGGCTGGCGCTTCAATGAGCTATCTTATGATGCTCCTTCCCTTCGTATCGCCAAAGTGGGCTAAAAGAAGATACCTCTGTTTCGCACTTCCGCTTGTTTTCACAAGCGTTGTAGCGTATACAAGGCTCGTTATGGGCGCGCATTACCTCAGCGACGTTACGGTCGGCGGAGCAATAGGCTTCACTGTAACAATAATAGCGATAGCTATCCTTGATAAAAAGTTTTTTCAAAAGAAAAACAGCCTGAATAAATCAGACTGTTTTTATGGCGGAGAGCAAGGGATTCGAACCCTCGAGTAGGCTTTGACCCACTACACGATTTCCAATCGTGCTCCTTCGGCCAGCTCGGACAACTCTCCAAAACACTATGTTATTATACATTATGCATATTTAAAATGCAAGTAAAATTTTAGGAGGACTATTATGTACGCGGCAAATGAAAAAAGATATGAAATCACAAGATATAATTATCTTCCCGACAGCGGGCTTGCGCTTCCCGAAATTTCGCTCGGTCTGTGGCAGAATTTCGGCGATAAAGCGGACTATAACGAGATTAAGGATATAATCTATACCGCCTTTGATAACGGAATTACTCATTTTGACCTTGCAAATAATTACGGTCCCGCGCCCGGCTCGGCTGAAACAAATTTCGGTAAAATTCTCAAGGACGGTCTTATGCCCTACCGCGACGAGCTTATTATTTCGACCAAGGCGGGCTATGAGATGTGGAGCGGTCCCTACGGCGGACGCGGAGGAACGAGAAAATATCTTACCGCCTCGCTTGACCAGAGCTTAAAAAGACTCGGGCTCGACTACGTTGACCTTTTCTATCATCACTGTATGACTCCCGAAACTCCGCTTCACGAGACGGCGCTTTGCCTCAGCGATATTGTGCGTCAGGGCAAGAGCCTTTATATCGGAATAAGTAATTACGACGGCAAGACGATGCACCGTATGCACCACCGCTGCGAGGATTATAACGTACCCTTCGTAATCAACCAGAACAGATACAATATGCTCGACAGAGCTATCGAGGAAAACGGACTTAAGGAGCAGAGCGAGAAGAAAAAGAAAGGTATTATCGCTTTTTCTCCCCTCGCTCAGGGACGGCTTTCGGATAAATACAGAAACGGAGTTCCCGAAAACTCAAGGCTTTACGGCCGCGAGGAATACTGTAAAAACATTGGCGTTGACGAAAAGCAGATAAGCGTTATTTCGAGGCTTTCCGATTTTGCAAACGAAAGAGGCGAAACGCTCTCACAGCTTGCGATTCAATGGCTTCTCGCTAACGGAGTTACCTCGGTATTAATCGGAGTAAGAAATAAAGCCCAGCTTCTC
>CAMVRG010000124.1 GCA_947169815.1 uncultured Clostridia bacterium
TTGAGTGGCTTACAATTAAGGATATAATAAGAACCTCGGGTCAGGACCCCTATGACGACGAGGACGACGAGGACGGAGACGGAAACGGCTCCAATGGAACAAATTCTATTATTGATCGAACTTTTTAAACTAAAAAGGAACAGCAGCAATGCTGTTCCTTTTTCTTTTTACATAATAGCCTTCTCCTTGAGGAGAAGGTGGCGGCGAAGCCGACGGATGAGGTGTAGGCGCGAAGCGGCGTTATAAGTTCCACCTCATCAGTTTCGTCGCTTTGCTCCTCAACAGCTTCCCCTCAAGGGGAAGCCTACCCATACGGGGATTCGTTTTTGCGGGTTGTAGGGGACGCCGATTTGCGGGACGTCGAGAACGCCGACACTTTTGATATAAAAAAGACGTTACGGATTTCCGTAACGTCTTTGTTGTTTTATTAATCGGGATAGCCGTCGGGATTATTGCTCTGCCAGCGCCATGAGTCCTCGCACATTTCCTCGAGTCCTCTTTCAGCCTTCCAGCCGAGCTCCTTATATGCCTTGTGAGGGTCGCTGTAACAAATTGCTATATCGCCCGCGCGTCTCGGCTTGATTGAGTAGGGAATAGTAACTCCGCTCGCCTTCTCAAATGCGTGAACGACGTCAAGAACGCTGTAACCGACTCCCGTACCAAGATTATAGATGAATAAGCCCGTATCCTTTCTTACCTTTTCAACCGCCTTTACGTGGCCGAGAGCAAGGTCTACGACGTGAATATAATCTCTTATTCCCGTTCCGTCGGGGGTTGCGTAGTCGTCGCCGAATACGCCGAGCTCGTCGCGCTTGCCGATAGCTACCTGAGTTATGTAGGGCATAAGGTTGTTCGGAATTCCGTTCGGGTCCTCGCCCATAGTTCCGCTCTTGTGAGCGCCGATAGGATTGAAGTAACGGAGAAGGCATACCGACCAGCTTTTATCGCTTTCGTAAAGGTCCTTCATTATGCACTCAATCATATACTTTGTTCTTCCGTACGGATTAGTTACTCCGCCGACCTCCATATCCTCGGTAAGCGGGGATATGTTTTTCATGCCGTAAACGGTAGCGGAGGAGGAGAAAACGATTTTCTTACATCCGTTATTTCTCATAACGTCAAGAAGAACGAGGGTTCCGTTAACGTTATTATCAAAGTATTCAAGCGGCTTTTCACAGCTTTCGCCGACTGCTTTGAGACCCGCGAAATGGATAACGCTGTCTATTTCCTCGTTATCAAAAACGTTCTGAAGCCCTGCGGCGTCTCTTATGTCGCACTCATAAAACGGAAAATCCTTTCCCACAAGCGCCTTAATTCTGTCGTACGAGGATTTTTTACAGTTATAAAGATTATCAACTACTACTATCTCAGCGCCTGAATTCATAAGCTCAACGCAGGTGTGAGAGCCGATATATCCGAGTCCGCCTGTAACTAAAATTGCCATAAAGAATCTCCTTGCTGAATATTAATATGCCTTGCCCCAGTAGAGCATGGTTTTTGCTTCTTTGCCGCAGCATACGCATTTATCGCCGAGCGTTTCCTGTTCAAAGGGGATACAGCGCGAGCCGACTCCCGTGAGCTCCTTGACCTTGTCCTCGCACTCCTCGCTTCCGCACCACATAGCCTTTATAAAGCCGTCGCCGTTTTCTTCAAGGGCTTTGGTAATATCGTCAAGATTTTTGGCAATATACGTTCTTCTCTCTCTGTTTTCAAGAGCCGCGTTATATATGCCGTCTCTTACCTCGGCGAGCTTTTCAAGGATAACCTCCTCGATATTGTCAAGCGAAACGAAGGTCTTTTCGCGGTTGTGGCGCGTAACTACTACGCACTGATTATTTTCAATATCCTTAGGACCTATCTCAACTCTTACGGGTACGCCCTTCATTTCGTATTCCGCGAACTTCCAGCCGGGCGACTGCTCAGAGTCGTCGATTTTAGCACGGCATACCTTTTTAAGCCTTTCGCAAAGCTCGTTTGCCTTATCGAGTACGCCCTCCTTATGCTGAGCGACGGGAATAACTATTGCCTGAATCGGCGCAACGTCGGGGGGAAGAACGAGTCCGTTATCGTCGCCGTGAGTCATAATAATAGCGCCGATTAATCTCGTAGTCATACCCCATGAGGTCTGATGAGGATATGTAAGCTTGTTTTCTTTATTTAAGAACTGAATATCAAACGCTCTTGCGAAGCCGTCGCCGAAATAGTGGCTCGTTCCCGCCTGAAGCGCCTTGCCGTCGTGCATAAGCGCTTCAATACAGTAGGTGCGCTCGGCGCCCGCGAACTTGTCGCTCTCGGTCTTCTGTCCCTGAATTACGGGAATAGCGAGATACTTCTGACAGAATTCGGTATATACACCCAGCATTCTCTCGGTTTCCTCGATAGCCTCCTCAGCAGTCGCGTGGAGAGTGTGTCCCTCCTGCCATAAGAATTCTCTTGAACGCAGAAACGGTCTTGTCGTCTTTTCCCATCTTACAACGGAAACCCACTGATTATAAAGCTTGGGCAGGTCTCTGTGAGAGTGGACTACGTTTTTGAAATGCTCGCAGAAAAGCGTTTCCGAGGTAGGTCTTACGCAAAGACGCTCCTCAAGCTTTTCGCTGCCGCCGTAGGTAACCCAGGCGCATTCGGGCGCAAAGCCCTCAACGTGGTCCTTTTCTTTCTGTAAAAGCGATTCGGGTATGAACATGGGCATACATACGTTTTCGTGCCCCGTCTCCTTGAACATACCGTCAAGAATACGCTGAATGTTTTCCCATATCGCGTAGCCGTAAGGTCTTATTACCATACAGCCCTTAACGCTCGTGTACTCAATGAGCTCCGCTTTTTTGCACACGTCGGTGTACCATTTTGCAAAATCCTCGTCCATTGAGGTTATAGCGTCAACCATCTTTTTTTGCTGAGCCATAAATCTGTCTCCTTAATAATTTATTGCATAATATTATAATATATTTCAGACAATATGTAAACTAAAAATTTATTAAACATTTTGTATAGTAATTTGATACTTTTTGTATATATTTTTTAACATTTTTTGTATTGCAAAAATAATTCTTGGTGCTATAATAGGGGAATAAGAAATATATTAATAATTATATATTACTAATAATGAGAGGAGGCGAGCCGATGACCTTAGTACCTATGCCCTTAAAGATAGATTTAGGTAAGGAGATAGCCGAGGAGCTTGAGATTGAGGAAATATTTTCCTTCAATATCGGAAACTTTAAAGTTTCAGTCGACGAAACCACGGTTGTATCGTGGATAATAATCGCCGTTATGACCGTACTTGCGCTCATACTTACGAGAAATCTTAAGGTTGAGGGAGAAATTACGAAGCGTCAGGCTTTCCTTGAAATGATTTACGAAAAGGCGGAGGGCTTCTTCAAGGGGCTTATCGGCGAGAAGGGACACCGCTATATCCCGTGGCTTATGAGTATGGCGCTGTTTATCGGCGTGTCAAACATAATCGGAATATTCAGCCCGACCTTCTTCGGCTCGATGAAACCGCCGACGAAGAGTATGCAGGTAACCGCCGTAATGGCGCTGACGAGTATAGTCCTCGTTGAGTTTGCCACCTTCAGGGCGAAGGGCATAAAAGGACGCCTCAAAGCGTTCGCCGAGCCCCTGCCGGTGCTCGCGCCCATAAATGTACTTGAAGTGTTCACTAAGCCGCTTTCGCTGGCTATGCGACTCTTCGGTAACGTGCTCGCGGCGTTTACGATTATGGAGCTTATTAAAATCGTAACGCGGAATATTATTCTCCCCGTGGCGCCGAGTCTTTACTTTGATATATTCGACGGACTTTTGCAGGCATATATATTCGTATTCCTGACCGCGCTTTATATTGAGGAGGGAATAACCGAGGTTGAAAAAACCCCGAAGGAAAAGAAGAAAAAACGTAAAAAAGCAAAAGCTTAATTAATAAATTATTTTAAAGGAGATATAACTATGGGAATCATTGCTATCGGTGCAGGTATTGCAGTATTGGTTGGTATCGGCGCAGGCGTCGGTATCGGTATGGCAACGGGTAAAGCCACTGAAAGTATCGCGCGTCAGCCCGAGGCGTCGGGTAAGATTCAGACCGCGCTTCTTCTCGGCTGTGCGCTTGCAGAGGCAACCGCTATCTACGGACTTATCGTAAGCATTCTTATTATCTTTATGCTCAAATAAGGAAGGACATACTAAATGTTAAAGTTTGACATTAACGCCCTTTTTACTCTTGTAAATCTTATTATCTTCTATCTTCTTATGAAGAAGTTTCTCTTCGGAAGAATTAAGAAGGTAATTGAGGCAAGACGGAAAATGATTGACGGCGAGTTTAAAAAGGCTAAGGAGACCAACGCCGAGGCCGATAAAAAGCTCGAGGAATATGAAAACCGTATCGCCTCATATAAGACCGAGGGCGAGCAGATTATTACCGACGCCAAGGAAAGCGCCAAGGCGGAATACGAAAAGATTATCGGCAAGGCTGAAAGCGACGTGGCTTCTCTTAAGGCTGAGGCTGAGCGCGAGATTGAGGAAGAAAAGCTCGCGGCGAAGAAGGCTTCAAAGGAGGAAATTGCCTCGCTTGCTATGGAGGCTGCCGAGAAGATTGTTGAAAAGAGCGTTTCCGCTGAAACAGACAGCGCTATATTTGACGAATTTTTAAATGAGAGTAGTGATGAATAATGGTTAAAAACATTGACGAATATATCGCTCTGCTCTCATCGTCGAGGGCGGGCATCAGCGATATTGAAAAGGCTGAGGCTGTATTCAATTCAACAAAAGAGGTTGTTGAAATTCTCAATAATCCCTCAATTCCGAGAGCTGAAAGGGAAAACGCGATAAACGAGCTGTTTCCCCCTTCGGTAAGGGCTTGCGTGCTTAAATTAAGCGACGACTGCGCCTGCGGCGATTTTAGCGAAATCGCAAGGGCGTACGCTGACGAGCTTGACAGGTTAAGCAATATCGAAACCGCTTATATTACCTGCGTTACCGAGCCCGATGAAAAGCAGAAGAAGGGGCTTAAGGAATTTGTTAAAAAGGAAACGGGAGCGGCTGACGTAAAGCTTGAGATAGTTAAGGACGACTCAATTATCGGCGGCTTTATTATCCGCGTAGGCGGTAAGCAGTACGACCGAAGCCTTAAAACGAAGCTTGAAAAAATAAGAGAAAGCGTAACCGAAAACGCGCGCAAGATCGCAAGCGTTGATACTACGGGAATTATCTCTATCTTAAGAGAGGATATAAAGGACT
>CAMVRG010000125.1 GCA_947169815.1 uncultured Clostridia bacterium
TAACTCTTAATTCTTAACTATAAAAAAACGGCTGTCAAGCAGCCGTTTTTTTATTCAATCTTTCCTACTGAAGGATAGTATCTGAATTTAACCTTGCCTATGATAAGGTTTTCGTCAACATAGTTTGTGGTAGTCCAGAAACGTGAATCTATCGAGCTTTCGCGGTTATCGCCCATTACGAAATAGCTTCCCTCGGGAACCTCATAGGGTCCGAAGTTACCCGTAGGAACACAGGCGGTTACGAAATCGTCCTCAAGCTGAGTCGATTTTCCGTCCTTATCGGTAACGTAAACTACGCCGTTTACGATAGTTACGGTTTCGCCCGGAAGTCCTATAATTCTTTTAACGAAATATTCAACCTTAACCGTCGGGTCCTCTTTATGAGCAGCAACGTCGTCGGGGAACTTGAATATAATTATATCGTATCTTTCGGGGTCGTGGAAATTATATTCAAGACGGCTTGCGATAATTCTGTCGCCCTTCTGGATAGTATTGAGCATCGAGCCCGTCGGAACCTGAGCGTTAGCAAAAACGAAGGTTTTAAGAAGCATAGCGACTATAAGCGCAATTATAATCGGGAGACAGAAATCAAGAACCTCGCGAAGCGCGGATTTTTTTTTCTTCGGTTCCTCTTCAGTCTCTTCGCCTTCAGCCTCCTCAGCGATTTCCTCCGTCTCAGCGTCAGCCATTTTTTCAGCCTCATAGAGCGGCTCGCCCTCTTCAAATATCTTAGGCTCGGTATTGACGGCGGGCGTCTCTTCCTTTTCGGTTTCTTCTTCGGTTTCTTCGGGAGTTTCCTCGGCTACGGGTGCTCTTTCGTATTCCTCAAGCGCCGCCTGAGCGAGTCTCGCCTCCTCGGCTTTAAGCGCGGCTTCAGCCTCGGCGGCTGCTTTTTCCTCGGCTTCCTTCTTTGCGGCCGTCTCAGCCTCTTTAGCCTCGATTGCTTCCTTTGCTTCCTTTATTATTGCGTCTACCTCGTCCTCGGGCTTTTCAAAGAAAACCGCGCCGCAGACCTTACAGACGAACTGTCCGTTTTCTTCAACTATATTTTCATTACCGCATATTTTACATTTCATAGCTTTATCTCACATTCTTATTTAGTAAATCTTAAAATTATAAACTCCATTGAATCAAGCTCAAGGCTCAGCTTATCATTATACGAATAGTTTTCCCCAGAGTCAAGCTCAACGTCGGAATAAATACTCTCAACCCTCACGCCCTCAAGGCTTTCGGGTGCGCCCATAAGCTTATTGAGAGTAAGGGTTATCGGCGCCTTTTCGCCGTCGGGATTTCTCAGCGCGATTATTCCCTCTTCCCCGTTCCAGCCGACATAGCCGTAAACGTTATTATCCTCGGGGTCGCCGCCGATAAACGACGCGTTTTTAAGGAGCTCAAAGTTTTCCTTCTGGAACTCAATGACCTTTTTAAGCGACTCCCATTTTTTATCGTTCATCATAGAAACCGAAAGATGAAGGTCGTTAAGCGCCGCACCTCTTACCGCGTTCCAGTATAAGTATTTCTCAAATTCTTCGTCGGTATAATCAACGTCAGCGCCCTTTGCGTAAATCGGCTCGTGGTTATACACAGCCTTTGCGGGGAGCTGAACGTTCCTTCGGCAAAATGCGTCGTAATATCTCGCGTCGCGGTGGGTAATCTCCGCATCAAATTGCTTTTCATTATCAACCGTCTGTGAAAAGCCTATATCCTCGCTGTTCTGAAGCCAGATTGAATTAACCCACTGAAGATACCAGGGCGACGGATTGACGAAGCAGGTAAGATTTATCCACAGATTTTTTCCGTACTCTCCCGAATTTCTGATTTTTTCAAAGAGCTTTATCCACTTTTCAACCATATTCGTAACGAGGTACATATCGTCCTTGCCGCCCGTCATATGGTCGTGGCTCGAATCACGGCAGGGACGAAGCATAAAGCCGTCAAGCTTCCAGTAACCGAGCTTGTATTCGTTTGTCTGTTCTGCGAGAAAGTCGCCGAGCTTATCAAGATATTTTGTTGAGGCTACGCAGATTTCATCGGCAAAGGGATTAACAAATCCGTTGTCGGCTCTGCTTATTCTTTTGGCGAATTTACCCGTGCGGGTATATCCGCCTCTCGGGCTAAGCCATAAGCCGAGAGAGGAGCCGTCCGCCTCACAAAGCGACTGAAGCTCTCCGAGTCCTTCGGGGAAATTCTTTTTATGAAAGCTCCAGAACTTAGCCTTATAATCGTTCCATACGTCGTCTATAACATATGAATCAAGCTGAGGTATTCCGTGAGCCTTAACCGCCTCGCTTACTGCGGCAAAGTCGCCCTTTACACTTTCGGCGTTAGCTTTGCCCATAGTTTCAAACCAGTTATTGTAATTAAAGCGCGGCGTAATATCAGTGCTGATTGAATCAAGATATTCAAAAAACGCGGCTTTAACCGACTGTACGGAATTATCCTGAGCGGCGCCCATTACGGTTACGGGGCATTTATAGCCCTTTCCGACGTTTCTTCCGAGATAGTATTTAACCCTTCCCATACCGTGAACTATTCTGTTATCGGTAGCGGGAAATTCGCAGCCGAAGAAAAGGCTGTCGATATAAAATGGCTGACCGAGAACCGCCCAGGTATCGGGTATCTGGGTGTTATCAATTATGTCAACGCCGAGATGTGACTGAGAGTTAATAATACCGATATTGTCAAGATAGATAAAATCAATTTTTCTGTCGTCGTCCTTCTGGTCGAGGGTAAGCTGCTTACAGATAGTATTACCGTCGGGATGTACCCAGTATTCAAGCGTTACCTTTAAGCCGAGGGTTTCTTCAAATTCAAAGCTCAGCTTATTATTTTCTTCGCTTGAATTTACTACGGGGAGCCCCTTAGCCGAAAAGTCGCTTCCGTCGGTAAAACGGACTACGAACTCACAGCCGTTACCGTCGGGCACGAAGCTCATACCCGAATACTTATTAAGCACCTGCGACGCATAAAAGCTGCCGTTAGTAATTTTAAACTCTCTTTTTATTCTTTTACTTTCAAGCTTAAACATAATCTCACCCGTTATATTTCACTTTTAATCTCTTCAAGCGCCCTCGCGAGCTGGTCGGGACAGGAGGTTCCTTTAAAGTTACAGTCAATCCCCTTTAAAAGACCGACTACCTCGTCTATTTTTCTTCCCTTAACAAGCGCGGCAACGCCCTGGGTATTTCCGCTGCAGCCGCCGATAAACTTAACCGAGTTCACCGTTTCGCTGTCCTCATCAACGTCAACGATTATCTTTCTCGCGCAAATACCGTAAGTTCCGAATTCGTACGTCATAAGCCTTCCTCTTTGACTTCCATAAAATTTACCATTATATATTATACAGAATATATTACAAAATTTCAACAAAAAAATTACAAAAATTTAACGGAGCAGTTCCCTGCTCCGTCAAAATAATACTAATTAACCGAAATTTCTTTAAGTAAACCTGTAATCCTTGCCGCGTCTGATATCGTCACGGATTCATATTGTAATTACTGCGTTTTATTGATTATTGCGCATAAATAGCGCAAGTATTCTGTTAATATATCAGTGTTTCATTATTGTTTTTTCTTACAAATCTGAATTTGTCCGTTTGCCGTTAACAAAAGCGCAAATTTCTTGTTTCAGCAATCTATACACATTTGCAACGAGAAAGCCGTCAGCAATTGCGTGATTAAGGCGAACGGTAACGGGCATCATCAGTCTTCCGTTTTCTTCTCGGTATCTGCCCCAGTTGATTATAGGCGGGAAATAAAGATAGCCGTCCGGAAGTTCAACGTTGAGCGAATCATACGAAAGCCACGAAATGTATGAAGCGTCAAACCAGTTGGGATATTTTTTGCTGTCAAATTCATACTCGTTGGTTTTCTTTGCGTTTTCCAAATCCCGAAGCGCATTCTCGTAAAAGGTTTTATAATTCTCGCAGTATTCGGAGTGAACCGTCGTACAGGTTTCCGTGTCCCCGTGAAAGACGTAATGGCACGGATGAATAACGTCATAACAAATGAGCTCATCCATTTTATACAGATAGTCCATTTTATAATCGTCGCGCGAATTGAGCGCCTTTGAGAGAAGATACAAAAAATTAAGGTAAAACTTTGTGTCCGTCTTTTTGGAATATTCAACAAGCTCCGTTACGTCAATGCGCGCCGTCATAGATGTTGAGCACTTACAGTCCTCGGTAAAGTGACGGTATACACCTTTTCTGTAATAAGTTTCTTTGTCGATAACCTTGTAGTTCATTTGCGTTATCCTCACAAATCTTGATATGTTGAGTTGATTATACCATATGAGAATATGCAATTCAATAACGGTTCTTTTTAATCATTCTAATTTTAGGAGTGTTGTATATAAACGAGTTCGTTAAAACACAAAAAGAAAAGCTGCTCACGCGAGTGAACAGCTTGTTTTCTTATTATCGTTTTTTAGTTTTACTGATGCATAAACACGAGGGTGAATACCGTACGGTCGCCGCCGCCGAGTCCCGTATTCTTTGCAACGGTTGTAGTCATTTCAACAAGAACCCAGCCCTGAGACGCCCATTTATTGAGCTCATTGTCAAGAGCGGAAAGATTCTTTGCGTCATGACCGATAAACTTTTCTTTAAGTACTACCTGAGTTGATTTGTACTGCATAGCTTTACTCCTTTTAATTTAATAAACAAGCCCGACAGCAGTTAGCTGCCGAGCTTTATTTTTTACTTATTATTAACCGAAATATCTCTCAAGTAAGCCTGAATGCTGCCCCCTGAAACGATACTGCTTTCGGGCAAACAGTTGCCCTCCGCCTCGCTGACGCAACAGTCCACCGGACTGTTGCTCCCAAATTTTTGTGCCCTTCGGGCTTAAAATTCGGAGCTCGGTAGCAAGACACTACGGAACTCCGATAAGTAAGACTTTTATTTAATTAACCGAAATATCTTTCAAGTAAGCCTTTGAAAGCCTTTCCGTGTCTTGCTTCATCTCTCGCCATTTCATGTACGGTGTCGTGGATTGCGTCAAGACCTGCAGCCTTTGCCTTCTTTGCAAGCTCGGTTTTTCCGAGGGTTGCGCCGTTTTCCGCTGCAACTCTCATTTCAAGATTCTTCTTTGTGCTGTCTGTTACAACCTCGCCGAGCATCTCTGCGAATTTAGCAGCGTGCTCCGCCTCTTCCCA
>CAMVRG010000126.1 GCA_947169815.1 uncultured Clostridia bacterium
TTAGGGGCAAAAGGACAAAGCCAAAACCTAATCTTCCTTATGACGGGCGCCCCAAAGACAGCCTTTTATTTTTGCTTTTATTTCATTACGACGGTTGAAACTACGTAGCCTGCATAGCCGAGGAGCATAAGCGCGCCCTGCCAGCGGTAGAATTTTTTTGAAATAATTGTCGGAATTACCGCAACCGCGATAGCCGCAAGACAAACAACCATATCTACCTGAACGCTTGAAACCGAAACGGCGAGCGCGCCCTGTCCTTTACCCATTGAAATGAATGAGCAAATCGGAAGAATAAGCGTAAGGTCAATAATGTTTGCGCCGAGTACGTTGCCGACTGAAAGTGCGCCCTCTTTCTTTCGGAGCGCCGTAATAGTCGTAACAAGCTCGGGAAGCGAGGTTCCTATCGCAACGGCGATAACGCTTATGATTCTCTGCGGTACGTGCATATCCTCGGCAAGTACGGTTCCCGCGTTAACAAGAAGCTCCGCTCCGATTACAATGCCTGCCGCGCCGATAATGAAAAATGCAATATTCTTAACCCAGTCAGCCGAGGTTACAGTTTCCTTTGTAGGGACGATATCGTCTTCCATCTGGATTTCAATTCCCGTGGGAGAGGGCTCAATCTGAACCTTTGAGTTTTTCATTGAAATAAAGTTTTCAATAAAGAATATAATGAAAATGACGATAAGAATTATTGTTCCGTAAGTTGCAAGCGAGTAATAATCGTTAGTTTCACCCTCAAAAGTCATCTTGTTTTTCTGTGTAAATATACAGCCTGCAACAAGACCTGCCGCACCGCAGAACATAAGAATTGCTTTGGGCGCAAACTCTTTTCTCTTAACCGCAAAGGGCATACATACGATAAATACAGCCATAATCATAGCGGTATTAGCCGTAACCGAGCCTATTGCGTTACCCGCCGCCATATCTACGTTTCCCTTAACCGTAGCGGCTATGCTTACAATCATTTCGGGGAGCGTCGTCGCTATTGATACTATGGTAGCGCCGATAACGAATTTCGGTACGCCGAGAACCTCGGCAATCCAGCTTGCGCTGTCAACGAACCAGTCGCCGCCCTTGATAATAAGAACAAGACCGATTATGAAAAACAGCGCCGTAACCCACACGGGAGACGAAACAAAAAAGCTTTCAATAAATTCCATAAAATCACCTTAATTATAAATATTCCAAAAAATAATATACATTACTGTAATAAGTTTGTCAAACTTAATTTACTTTTTAATTAAAATGTGATATAATATTTAAAATTAGTTTTCAGGAGAAATGCGAAAATGAAATTTGATAAGAAAAAACTGTTCCCCGTACTTATACCCGTGCTGTGCGCCGTAGTTGTAGTAATTGTATTTGCAATTTCGGGAAAGGTTTCGGTGAAGCTTGAAAACAGAGTTGTAGAGCAGACTCAGAAAACCGAGGCTGCCGAGACTACGACTCTTCCTCAGCACACTAAGGTTACCCTCGTTGCGGTAGGCGATAATCTTATCCATAATACGCTTATTGACGCGGGCGAAAAGGACGACGGAACAAGGGATTATACTTCATTTTACGAGAACATAAAGCCCTATATCGAAAAGCCCGACATAGCCGTTATTAACCAGGAAACTATGCTCGGCGGCGAAAGCTTTGAGTACAGCGGCTACCCGATGTTCAATACTCCGTGGGAGGTAGGCGACGCGGCGGTTAACGCGGGCTTTGATATATTTACCTGCGCTACTAACCACTCTATGGATGTCGGCTCAGCGGGTATTGAAAAGGAGCTTGAATTCTTCTCGCAGTATCCCGATATAGTTCATATCGGAACCAACGCGAGCGAGGAGGATTATAATAAAATTACATACTACGAAAAGAACGATATTAAGTTCGCGCTTCTTAACTATACCTACGGTACTAACGGAATTTCCATTCCCGAGGATAAACCTTATATTATCAATATGCTTGAGGAGGAAAAGGTTAAGAAGGATATTACCGAGGCGAGACAGAACGCCGACGTTGTTATCGTATTTCCTCACTGGGGAACCGAAAACAGCCACGACGTAAGCGACTCTCAGAGAAAGTACGTTAAGATTTTCTCACAGCTCGGAGTTGATATAGTAATCGGCGCTCATCCCCACGTTTTACAGCCCGTTGAATGGGTTACTAACGAGGAAACGGGAAAGAAAATGCTCGTTTACTATTCAATAGGCAACTTCATTTCGCATCAGGTTAATCTTGACCAGCTCTGCGGCGGTATGGCTGAAATAACTATTGAAAAGAATGCTGACGGCGTTTCAATCACTAACGCAAAGCTCGCTCCCGTGATTGATTATTATACAAGCACGGGAAACGGCTATAAGTTCAGCGTTTATAAATTAAAGGATTATACCGACGAGCTTGCGGATAAGCATTCTCAGGGCGGCGCAACGCCCGCGTATTTCACTAAGCTTTCAAAGCAGGTAGTAAGCGAAGAATTTTTAGATTTAAACTGATTGACATAAAACACTAATTTGAATATAATGTCTGTAATAACATAAAAGGAGAATTTTATGAGTAAATATACAAAAGAACAGATTCTTAAGGAAGCGGCTGAAAACGGCGTTGAGTTCGTAAGACTTCAGTTTACCGACCTTTTCGGTATTATGAAGAACGTATCAATTACGGTTTCACAGCTTGAGAAGGCGCTCAATAACGAGTGTATGTTTGACGGCTCCTCAATCGACGGCTTCGTAAGAATTGACGAGAGCGATATGTATCTTCATCCCGATTATGATACCTGGGCTCTTTTCCCCTGGAGAAAACACCATAACGCTCAGACGGGACGTCTTATCTGTTCCGTATATAAAGCGGATAACGAAACCCCCTTTGAGGGAGACCCGAGAAATGTTCTTCAGAAGGCGATAGATACTGCCGCTGAAATGGGCTACGGCTTTAACTGCGGTCCCGAGTGCGAGTTCTTCCTTTTCGAACTTGACGAGGACGGAAACCCGACTCTTGAGCCCGGCGATAAGGCAGGGTATTTCGACCTTAACCCGATTGACCACGGCGAAAACTGCCGCCGTGATATATGTCTTGCGCTTGAGGATATGGGCTATACTATTGAGGCTGCGCATCACGAATGTGCTCACGGTCAGCACGAAATCGACTTCCAGTTCGGCGACGTTATGACCTCAGCCGACAGAGTTATGACCTTCAAGCACGTTGTTAAGACCTATGCGACGAAGCACGGTCTCCACGCAACCTTTATGCCTAAGCCGATTTACGGTATAGCTGGCTCGGGTATGCACACAAATATGTCGCTTTACGACCTTAAAACGGGCAAAAACGTATTCGACGACCCGACCGACGAGCTCGGTCTCTCCAAGGAGGCGCGCTCGTTTATCGCGGGTATTATTGAACACGTAAAGGGTATTACATTAATCGCAATTTCATGGTCAACCTCTAACAGAAGCGTTCTTGTCCGCGTTCCCGCTTCAAGGGGTAAGGGTACAAGAGTTGAGCTTCGTTCACCCGACCCGACGTGTAACCCGTATCTTGAAATGGCGGTATGCCTTGCTGCGGGACTTGACGGTATTAAAAGAGGACTTACTCCCCCAGAGCCGATAGATTATAACGTATTCGACGTTTCAAGCAAGACGCTCGGAAAGGCGGGCGCGGATTCTCTTCCCGCAACTCTTGAAGAGGCTATAAAGGCTGCTGAGGCTGACCCGCTTATTAAAGAGGCTCTCGGCGAGCACGTTTACAACAACTTTATCGAGGGTAAAAAGCGCGAGTGGAAGGAATACAGCGTTCAGGTTACTAAGTGGGAAACCGACAGATATATGATTAACCACTAAAAAACGGGGAGGGTATAATGCCCTCCCGTAATTATTCAAAGGTGATAATATGCAGTATATTATTGACTATCTTGAGAAATACGGCTCTTCGTATTTTATTGAAAAGCCGCTTTGCGAGGTTGACGAACTTATATTCTCTCAGCTTATCTATAACGATTTTAAGGATATAGTTAATGACGGTGAGGAGATAACGCTTAAGGACGCCGCCGCTAAGTTTTATTCTTTACACAGCGACGCGGAGATTGACTCTCTTCTTGACGTAGTTAAAAGGGCGGCGAGAATTCTTACTCTTTGTTCAACTACAAAGCGCTATTCAAACGTTATTCTTAAAAACTACATAAACAATATAAACGACGCTATTGATAAACAGATTTCGGCGGTTAATTTCGTCCTTCCCGATAAAAGCCTTGTTGTCGCTTTCAGAGGAACGGACGCAACCGTAGCGGGCTTTAAGGAAAGCGCTATGCTTTCGTATATGTTTCCCGTGCCTGCCCAGATTGAGGCGCTTCACTATTTTCAGGAAACGGCTATGCTCAACGACGGCGGCGTTAATATCTGCGGCCATTCAAAGGGCGGAAACCTCGCGGTATTTGCGGCGGTAAGCTGTTCTAATTCGCTTAAAAAGAAACTGAAAAGCGTTTACGCGTTTGATTCCCCGGGCTTCCCGAAATGGTTCTTCGACCGCTTTGACTATAAGCAGGTCAGAGAGGCTATACATAACGTTCAGCCCCAGGGCTCGCTCATAGGCAGGGCGCTTACTACCGAAAAGCCCGCCGAAATAGTAGTGAGCGACGCGAAACGGAGCAAGCAGCATAACGTAGCTACCTGGGTTATTAAGGACGGCGTATTTGAGCGCGCCGAGGCGTACAGCGAGGATTCGGATAAGCTCAGCGCTTATCTTAACGACCTTGTCGTATATATCGGCGAAGAGGACCTGGAGGTCTTTTACGACGCGCTTGAAAAGACCGCTACGCAACTCGGCATATCCGATTTCTATGACCTTAAGGAGCTTGATATAGGCGTTATGACGGTCTTTGTAGACTCAATACAGACGCTTAACCCCGAACAGAAAAAACGCCTTATGGCGCTTGCGAGAAAGGTTATGGCGGATTTTGCGAAGGGCTATGTA
>CAMVRG010000127.1 GCA_947169815.1 uncultured Clostridia bacterium
GCCGTAAACGAATGACTGGATGCACTGCTTAACCTCTTTCTGAGAGAGGTTGTCAACCTTAACGAAGGGAGCAAGATATGTATCAAACGAGGAGAATGCCTGAGCGCCTGCCCATTCATTCTGCATAATGCCGAGGAAATTTACCATCTGGTTACAGAGAGTTGAGAGATGGTTAGCGGGGGAGGAGGTAATCTTACCCGTTACGCCGCCGAGTCCTTCCTGAATAAGCTGCTTTAAGCTCCAGCCTGCGCAGTAGCCCGTAAGCATAGAAAGGTCGTGAAGATGAATGTCAGCGTCGCGGTGAGCCTTGGCAATCTCGTCGTCGTATACCTCGCTGAGCCAGTAGTTAGCGGTAATAGCGCCTGAATTTGAAAGGATAAGTCCGCCTACCGAATAGGTAACGGTTGCGTTTTCCTTAACGCGCCAGTCGTTGATTTTAAGATAATTGTCAACTATATCCTTATAGTTTAAAAGAGCTGAATTGATATTACGGACTTTTTCTCTCTGCTTACGGTAGAGAATGTATGCCTTTGCTACGTCTGCGTAGCCTGATTCCGAGAGAACCTTTTCAACGCTGTCCTGAATAGCCTCAACGCTGATTTTTCCGTCCTTGATTTTGCTGTCAAAATCCGATGTTACGTGGAGCGCAAGCAGCTCTATTACGCTCGGGTGGGATTCTTTTCCCTGGGCTTCAAAAGCCTTTGCGATAGCGGCGCTGATTTTGTTTATATTAAAATCGGTAACGCTGCCGTCGCGCTTAATAACCTGATACATAGTTATACCCCTCTTTTGATATTTTCATAGTTTTATTCGTGTAAAACGTATTATATCAATAAGAGGGGTGTTTGTCAATATGTTCCGTAAATTTTATTAAAAAAATTTTTTTGCCACAATATATAGTGTTACTACTCAACTCCGCGAAGCTCGGTTTCAGGGACGTATTTCCTTGAAATTTCAGCGTATTTCCTCATTTTGTCAAACGACGGAGCGCTTAAATTCCCGTAGGGTACGGAGTCTCTGTCGGTAAAGCGCTGAAGAAAATACCGCTTTGCGCCGCGAATCATTTCGCCAATTTTTTCAAAGTCCGCGTCCTCGTGAAATTCCTTAATAACGGTAGTTCTGAATTCATAGTCAGTCTCGCCGTTCATAAGAAGCGAAATGCTCTCTTTGATTTTGTCAAGGTCAATGCTTTCAAGACCGCAGGTAAGCGCGTATTTTTCCTCGCTGTTTTTTATATCCATAGCGACATATTCAACAAGATGCTCATCAAGAATTCTTTTAAGCATTTCGGGGTGGTAGCCGTTGGTGTCGAGCTTAACCTTATAGCCTTCGGCGCGGATTTTTTTAATAAGCTCGGGCAGGTCATTGTGAAGGCATGGCTCTCCGCCCGTAATCGCAACTCCGTCAAGCAGCGCCTTTCTGCTTCTGAGAAATTCAATAAGCTCGTCGTCGTCCATAACGGGCTGAGCCGTTCCGTCTATAAGCTCAAAGTTATGACAAAACGGACAGCGGAAATCGCAGCCGCCTAAAAATATTGTGCAGGATACGACTCCCGGAAAATCAAGGAGCGTCATTTTTTGTATTCCGTGTAGTTTCATATTTTTTTCCTTTATATTATATTGCCGCTAAGATGTGGAGATTTCTTATTTCGGCGTCTTCAATTCCGTCGTTAACCGAGTATGCGTGCTTTTCAAGGTCGCCGCAGATAGCCTGAGTGAGCTTCTGCTCCGCGAGCTCGTCGATAATATCGGCGGCAATGCCCTCGATGGAATAGTATTTTTCCTCAGCCGTTTCGCCCTCGTTATCGGTTGTGAGGAGATACTCCATTATCTCCGCCTCAAGCGAGAGCTTCGGGAGCGCCCTGAGCGCCTTAAAGCTCCACTTATAATAAGGTTTATAATTATTATTAAGTAAAAATATAGTTGAAATTGCGCTGTTAACGAATTCAAAAACCGCAAGCTGCGCAGCGGCCGTTTCGCCTCTGTCAACGCAGCGCTTATAGTTATACTGTCCCGACTGAGCCATAAGAAGAAGATTACCCGCGAGCTTTTTTCTTCTTATATCCTCGGGGTAGGCGCTGAGCCTTTCGCGGATTTTTGTAACCTCGCCGTAGTTGTCGAAAAAGATTTTGCCGTTAGTCGCCTCGGCGAGCGCCTGCTCGGGAACGGTAAGCCAGCCGCTTACGGTAAGCTCTCCGTTTTCGCTGCCGATTTTTTCGCTGAAAAATTCCGCCGTTCTTATAACGCCGTGGCGCGCGCCTCCGACGGGGGAGAGCATATTTCTTTTATATCCCATAAATTCCTTCGGAAGCTTTGCGTACGCGCGCTCAAGAAGAAAAGCGCTTCGTCTGTCAATAACGCTCTCGTCGGGAAGGAAGATACAAAAGCCCGGCTCAAAATCGTGGTCGGTTGAAAGCTCGTCGTCAAAGCCGAAGCACTCCGACCCGCTTCCGAAAAGTCCCGCCGCAAGAAAGGGGAGAAGCTCTCTGAACTCGTTTTCAAGCATCGGCTTTCCGTGTTCCTCAAAAAATGCTCTTGAAAGCTCAATCCCTTTCATAAATACTCTCCGCTCTTTCGTTTAATTCCTTCGCCGCCGCAAAGTAGCCGTAATAGGAAAATGACGGCGCGCATTTTTCACACACGAAGGCGTAGTAGCCGTCGCGCTTTACGTCCTTGCTGTCAAGACAGTCGTAAGCCTTGTCAACAAGCTCGTATATTTCGCTTTCCGCGTTTTCAATTCCTTTTTCAGCCTCGAGCGCGTCAGCCATATTGAGATATGTAATAGCCATCTCAAGAACTCCGCCCTCAACCTTTTCCATAACTGAAAGCGCCTTTTCGTAAAGGGGGTACGCCTTTTTGTATTCTCCGAGCGCAACGCAGGTCAGCGCCATATTGTTATACAGTCCGCCGAGAAGCTCGGGGGAGGTTTTATTGTTTTCATATGCCCTGAGCGCCTTTTCAAAGAGCGCTATGGATTTTTCGTTTTCGCCGAAGGCGTTATACGCGGTTGCTATATTAATATAGGTTGTACCCGCGCTTACCGTGCCGTCGAAATCAAGCTCGCCGATAAGTCTCAGCGCCTCGTCGCCGCTCTGAAAAGCCTTTTCCTTTTCGGCGGTCTTTCTGTAATGGCCGACAAGCTCGTTTCTTATCATAAGCTCGCCGCCCTTGTCGCGTCCGAGCTTTGCCTCCTCAAGCCAGTAGAGAAGGTGACGCTCGGCGCCCGCGTAATCACGTCGGCTCATATACTCGTTCATTTTTTCAATAATCCTCTGCTGAGGCACAGCCTTGACGGGCGGCGTAACTCCGTACGGCTCGTCGCAGAGAAGGCACCTCGGCTCCGCATAATCCTCGGGACCTATAATTCCGCTCTTTTTCATAATTTCTCCTTAAGCAGAGCGATTCGGATTCGTTTCGCTCTGCTTATCTGTTACAGTTTTATTCTATTGTATTATATTTCGGTGTTAAATTCAAGTTCCTCTCTCTCTTCGGTAAAGCCCCGTCCTCTTACCTCTTTTATTTTTGTAACCGTAATAAATGCGTCGGGGTCGATACTGCGTACGATTTCATTAGCCGAATAAAGCTTACGCGAAGGAATTACACAGATTACGCCGAGCTGCTCCGTGCTCAGCGCGCCAGTTTTTATATGAGACATCGTTACGCCTGCGCCGAGCTCGGTTAAGAATTTCATCCGTATTTCTTCAAAGCGGGGAGAGATAACGAAAAGCTGAATCTGGGACTTACCGAATACCATAACCTGTTCAAGTATAAGCGATTCAAGAACGAGAACTACTATACCCATCATAATGCTTTCGGAATCGGATACAACCGCCTGAGAGAAAACGACAATGAAATCCGTAATGTATACAAAGTAGGCTACTGATTTATGGGTGAGCTTTGCGAGAATGAGATTTGTAATATCCATACCGCCCGTAGACGAGCCCACTCTCATAACGAGACCGAGCGAAAGCCCCATAAGAACTCCCGCGAAAAGCGAGGCTAAAAGCGTATTGTCGGTAAGCGTGTCTATATGGGGAATTTTCTGAAAAAGAGAGAGCATAAAGGGGTAGAGAATTGTACTTGCTATACTTGTAAAAAACAGCTTTCTTCCTATGATGATTAATCCGAGAACAAGAAGAAAGAGATTAAGTATAAATACAACAAGCGCCGTATCGACGTTAAAAAGCTTGTGTAAAACAAGCGCGATACCCGTAGTTCCGCCCATAATAATGTCGTGGGGTATAATAAACGCAGATACGAGAAACGCAAGAAGTCCGTTACCGAGCAATACAAAAAGCGCTGTCTTGAATGATTCAGCCGCCGTCTTTTTAACCTTGTTCATTTTTTTACTTCCTTTCCTGAAATATCCGTACATATAGTATTAAATAAAAAACGAAAAATCAAGCAAAAAAAAGAAAAATATACAAAAATTGTATAAAAATACAAATGTGTAAAATGACGGCTTTATAATATCGAAAAAAGATTATATAAAATATATAGCATTTTTTAGATTAATGTGATATAATACCAAAATAAATTGTTATATTTAAGCGGAATCTCTTTACCGCAAAACGCAAAGGAGAAACGTTATGGATAATTATCAGGAACTCGGCGCGCGCCTCAGAGAGCTCAGAGAGGTCAGCGATTATACTATTGAGCAACTCGCAAATGAGCTTAATGTCGACCCCGAGGTTTACGCAGGCTATGAGAGAGACGGAAAGGATATTCCGATAAGCCTGATTTATGACATAGCATCAAAATTCAAGGTCGATTTTACCGAAATAATTACGGGAAACACGGCGTGGCTTGATACCTATCATCTTATAAGAAGAGGCGGCGGAAAAAACGTAAACCTGCCGGTATTGC
>CAMVRG010000128.1 GCA_947169815.1 uncultured Clostridia bacterium
CTTCCGTACAGGTTGGCGCAGTTACAACAGACGTGTAATCGTGACCGAGAGCAGCCGTTTCGCCGTCCGTATACGTATCTCCGCAGCGTGAGCAGGTATAGGTGGTATATCCGCCTTCCGTACAGGTTGGCGCAGTTACGGTTTCGCCGTAATTATGACCGAGCGGAGAGATTTCATCAACGCCGAAATACTTACCGCAGATATCGCAATAGGTTCCCGCGGTATTTCCGCTTTCGGTACAGGTCGGCTCAGCGGCGGGGATTTCACTCATAACGTGAATATCCTCGGCGTCGGTAATATTAACCTGATTTGAATATACGGTAACTAATTTTCCGCCGTAATTATATGTAGCGTAGCCCTTGACAGCCCAGTTATACTTTGCACTTAAATGATTAATATTTGTAATATAAATCTCGTCGCTTACCGTACTGAACTGGGACACGAGGTTTTTGTTATTTTTGTTTACGTCGAAGTTGGCGGGGTTAAACTCGCCTGCCGTCTTTTTAAAGAATATCATTCCGACAGCCTCGGGAGTAATATTCTGTGGAACAGCGGTTGTCATAACGAAGGAGCCTACGGAATTATCAATATCGTGGCGGTAATAGAGTTTAAGAGCAACTCCGTTTTCAACAGCCGCAGGCGGAGCGAAGCTGTCGCCCTCGCTTGCTTCGTCATATTCGGGAGTAACCGTTACGCTTTCCCCTGCAATAAGCCTATCAAGCGCGTCTGACGGAACGTTCCATCTTCCGTTAATAAAGCCGAAGCGGTAAGGAACCGATGACGGAATAAGGCTTTCAAGGCTTTCATAAGCAGCCCATTCCTCAGCAGTTTTTTCACTTACGCTTTCAATCTGGCCGCTGAAGCTCGAGAAAGTCAGAGTTGAAGAGGAATTACTGTAATAAACCGCTCTCAGCGCAGTTTTAGCCGTCATTGTAAACGTATAATTTATTGAATCTGAAAGGAAGCGCTTTGATACCGTTTCATACCATCCGCCGAAGGTATAACCCTCGAGCTCGCCTGCGGTAAGGCTTACCTGAGTTCCGTAAACTACGGTATGCTTTCCTTTCGAGGCGGTAGTATCTCCGTAAGATACGCTTATATCGGCGTTGAGATTGTTGGCGCTTACGGTAAGGCTTAAATACGCCCTTAAATCGCTGATTGCCTCAAGAAGCGAGGCGGTAGCGCCGTCAATTTCTTCCTGAGTTGTATAACCTTCGTACTCGCCGTAATACTGCTCGTAAAGCGAATAAAGCGCTCCGAAGGATTCGGGAGTGTAATCCGCCTCCTCATAGCAGCTTACCTTATCAAAAGCCGCAATAAGCGCAGAATTATCCGCTCCGTTATCCTCGGCAAAGGCGCTGAGAGAAGCACCGAGCCCGAGACACAGCAGCATAAATACAGCAATAACACTTGAAAATATTTTTCTTTTCATACGAACGCTCCAAAAAATATATTTATACAGATTAATTATATATTTTTTTCTTAATTAAGTCAATACAATTTATTTACATTTTGTTAACATTTTTGCCGGTTTCTCTTACAGATATTGTTTTTTTACTCTCAATAAGATATAATAGTGTTTGGAAAGGAAGAAAAATATGAACTGGTTTATACTCTTTTTAGGTAATATAATCGGCGGGCTTGTAAGCGCGCTTTCGTGGAAGGACAGAGGAAGCGTTCCGCTCAGGCTGCTCAGTATATTTATTCCCGTTGCCTGCGGCGCTTTATTCTGGTATTTACAGTTTAAATCAGGCTACGCCATGCAGCAATTTGCGTCAATTTACAAATCCGTTCGCTCGGGTATTTCGTCCTCGGGAATAAATCCCGTATCAACGAACGTATTTCTTGCCGCAATTACTTCGGTTGCTTTTACCGTAGTAAGCAAACTTCTCGGCTTTATTCTCTCAAGATTCCTTGACCGTTAATATATGAAAACAAAAAAGCAAAACGGCTGACAGCCGTTTTGCTTTTTTGTTATTCCATATCTTATTCGTATGTATGGTAATACAAGCCCTTTTCGGTTATGAGCCGATTCATTTCTTCGGGAACGCTGTGGAAGCCTACCGCATAACGCTTATTTTCGGGGTTCCATAAGAAATATTCGCTTACCGCTTTTTCAATCTGTAAAGCGATATCGTCGGGCGCATAGAAAACCGTCGGCTCCTCGCCCTCGGCGTGTTCAACCTCTGAGGCTACATAGGGCTCTTCCATTAATACAAGATGCCTGATTTCGCCCTCGTTTTTTAATTCCGACGCCGCAAGTCCGAGCGTTCTGTGGTCGCGGTGCTGTACGTTCGGGTCGTTAGGATAGATTGTACAAACGGTACTGTTTTCGTCGATAAGCTCAACGTACTTTTTAATAATCGCCTTCGCCGCGTCAAGAGTGAGATTTCCGTCGACAATTCTCTTTTCTTCAAAATGAATGTTTTCGCGCTTTACGCCGAGAGCGGCGCAGCTTCCGAAAAGCTCGCTGTCTCTCGTAGCGGTGAAATCCTCTTTGGTAAGGTCAAAAACGTGCTGAGCGTGGCATTGCTCACAGAATTCGCGGTTTCCGAGGCGAAGCCTTACGTTTGAGCTTGCGCCGTCGGTACAGATTATTACGTGAACGTCATATCCGTTTTTTACCGAAGCGGCTATATCAATTCCCATTGTTAACAGCTCATCGTCCTGATGAGGCGCAAAATAGAGTACGGTATTACTTGGCTTTTTTAACACTGTATTCTCCCCCTTTATTAATGCTTCACTTGCATTATAACATCTATAAAAATAATTACAATAGAAAAACTCGAATAAAATCGAAAAAAGCAGATTTTTGTATTTTTCGATAATGCGGATTGCCTTGCGTAAATCAGCCTAAAAGCTGAATAATCTTCTGAATTTTACTGTCTGAAAGACAGTTTTTTCCGCTCATAATGTAATCGAGCATATCCTGAGTAGAGCCGTATGTAAAAACCGGAATATCGCTTCCCTCTGAGCTGATTTCAATTTCCGTTTCGGGGTTCGCAAAATATACAGCGCCCCTGACGTGAGTAAATAAATTATTGTCCCTTAAAAAGTTCGCAAGCCGCCAGATATGCGTTTTGATTTGTTTTACGGGACTGTAAAACTCTTTCTGATGCTCAATATCGTAGCGGTCCACCTTATCCTGAAGCCAGTATCGGGCGTCGTAACTTCCGTAAACGGTACCCTTCATATACTTGACCTCGATAATAAACACGCCAGTTTTACCTACAACGATATTGTCTGTCTCGCTGACACCGTCGCCGTAATATATCTTCACGTTCTGAATTACCGTGTAGCCGTCGGGTAAATACCGCTCAAGAACAAAGCCCGCTCTTCTTTCGCCCTTATTACCGTAACGTTTTTCGGGAGAGGTGAATAAACGGGAAAATATTCTTTTAATTAAAGAAAAGAAGCCTGATGAATTATTATTTTTCTTAATTAAATCCCCCATAACAAAACCTCGTAAAACTGATAACAAAATTATATCTTCTCCCCGAAATACTGTCAAGATATCCTCAGGACTCCCCTTCGTAAGCGCAGATAAAATCCAACTGTTTAAGGCTCTGAGTTATAATATGAGCACTTACTGTTGCTTGTTAATAAAGTTTAATGTATACTGTAACTATGATATAAGTTTGATTATTACAAAGCTGAGGAGAGAAGAATGAAAGAAAGAATCGTCTCGCTAATAAGCAATCTTAAGACTTACTGGAGAGTACCGCCCAGGGGAAGATATATGACCTTTAAGGAAATAGTCTCGCTTTCCGTCGGCGGTATCGGCGTAAAATTCATCGTTTACTGTATCAATCAGATGATTATTACCGTCGGTAACGTTTTAATAGGAAACACTATCGGAATTGAACCGTCAGCGCTTTATTTTATATACATACTCAGCGTTTTATCAGGCTTCCCGCTGACTGCGCTCAGGGCAAGGATGATAGATAACACACGCTCAATGAAGGGTAAATACAGACCGTATCTTATCTCTATGGGTATTCCGACCGTTATACTCGGCGCGGCGTTTATATGGATGCCTTATGAGCATATGAATCAGTTCTGGAAATGCGCTGTCGTTCTTGCGTTCAATATAGGCTTTCAGTTTTTCTTCAAGTTTTATAACGACTCATACGACAGCCTTATCAACGTTCTTTCGCCAAACAGCATTGAGCGTTCCGACGTGCTGTCCGTAAAAAGCGTTGTTGAAAACTTCTCCCCCTCAATCGCCAGCATTTTTCTCCCCCTTGTCGCAAAGGCGATAACGGGCGATAACACGCTTTATGACCTTAAAATATACCGCGTACTGTTCCCGCCGATGCTGTTTGTCGGCTTCATAATCTCAGTTCTTGTTTACGTCAATACCGAAGAAAAGATTGTTCAGGCAAAAACGCACGTCATAGGCATAAAATTTACAGACGCGTTCAGGGCGATAGCAAGAAACAAATACTTCTGGATTATCTCGCTTGCGGGGTGGCTCGGTTTTCTTGAGGGCTCGTTTAACAGCATCCTCGGCTGGATGTATAATTATCAGCACGCGGCAACTGCGGCGCAGTATTCAATTATAGTTGCCATTGCGGGAAACGCGTCGTTCTGGCCAAACCTTATAGCCCCGTTTTTTATCAGAAAATACGGCAAGAAAAAGATTCTGCTTTTTACCAACATACTAAATATTTTCTTTATTCTGATGATGTTGCCGATAGTGCGTATGACAGGCTCAAAGAGCATAATATGGTGGCTGCTTGGGTGTACGTTCGTCAACCAGTTTATCACCTCGCTCGGTCATCTTATAACCCCGAGCGTAAACGCGGATATACGAGACTATCAGCAGTACATAACA
>CAMVRG010000129.1 GCA_947169815.1 uncultured Clostridia bacterium
AGGAGTTAATCCCGATAAAGAAAAATTAAATTACAGCATACCGATATTCGCGGGAAACGTATCGGCAAAAGGCGTTTTTGACTATACAAAAGACGAAGCGTTTGCAATAAAAAACGCGTTTTTAACTGCTGAAGGGGCTTTATCGCTCGCTATTGAAAAAAGCGCTTATTCACTAATTAATTCAAAGGTTCTGATAACTGGATACGGAAGAATCGCAAAGGCGCTTCATTACTATTTAACCCCGTTTACAGGTGATATTACCGTATGCGCAAGAAGCGATACTGCGCGCGCTGTGGCTATACAGAAAGGCGCAAAGGCTTTCAGTCTTGATATTATCAGAACAAAATGCAACTATGATTATATATTCAATACAATTCCCCACCCCATATTTAATGAAGCAGAGCTCTCCCTTATTAAAAGCAACACGCTTCTTATAGACCTTGCGTCCTTTCCCGGCGGTGTTGACAGGCATTTCGCAAAAAGCAAAGGCGTAAATCTCATTAACGCAAGAGGTCTGCCCTCGCTGTATTCGCCGAAAAGCGCAGGCATAACTGTCGGCGAAACGGTAGATAAACTAATCAAGGAGGGTAAAGCTTGAAGATAGGATACTGTATCACAGGCTCGTTTTGTACCTTTTCAAAAGCAATAGACGAAATTAAAACAATTAAAGAAAACGGACACGATATTACAATAATTATGAGCGAAAACGCCTATAATACCGACACGAGATTCGGCAAGGCTTCAGAAATTGTAAACGCTCTTGAATTAATCAGCGGAAAGTCCGTTATTCATTCAATAACCCAGGCTGAGCCGATTGGCCCGAAGCGTATGTTTGACGTGTTATGCGTTGCGCCTTGTACGGGCAATACGCTCGCTAAGCTCGCCTGCGGAATAACCGATACGGCGGTTACAATGGCTGTGAAATCGCATTTAAGAAACTCAAAGCCCGTTGTTATAGGCGTTTCAACTAACGACGCTTTAGGAGCAGCGGCAAAGAATATAGGCGCTCTTATGAATTATAAGAACATCTACTTCATACCATTTACTATGGACGACCCGATAAATAAGCCGAAATCAATGGTATGCGACTTTACAAAAACTCTTAAAACTATTGAGCTTGCAAACGATAACAAGGAAGTAATACAAAAAATATTTTAAAATATTGTGAATTATATTGACATTAAAAAATAAAAAATATATATTAAAATTTATACAGATTACTGTAAATCGGGGAGAAGCTTTGCTTCGTATCAAAGAAGGAAGTGCATAATTGGAAAAGAAACTCATAGATTTAAGAAACTTAACGGTAAGCTACGGAGATAACGTAGTTCTCGATAACCTTAATTTATATATAAACGAAAAAGAGTTTATAACGCTGCTCGGTCCCTCGGGATGCGGAAAAACAACTACGCTCAGAGCTATTGCAGGCTTTCTTAAGCCTGACAGCGGAGACGTAATTTTCGAGGGTAAAAGAATAAATGATGTTCCTGCGCACAAGCGAAAGGTTAACACCATATTCCAGCGTTATGCTCTTTTTTCTCATTTAAACGTATATGAAAATATAGCCTTTGGTCCCCGTCTTCAGAAAAAATCGAAAGACGAGATAAGAAAAACGGTAGCCTCAATGCTTGAGCTTGTTAATCTTAAAGGCTTTGAAAAAAGAGAAATAGACTCGCTTTCGGGCGGTCAGCAGCAGAGGGTTGCAATCGCAAGAGCGCTTGCGAATAATCCTCACGTACTTCTTCTTGACGAGCCCCTCGGCGCGCTTGATTTGAAGCTCAGAAAGGATATGCAGCGCGAGCTTAAAACTATCCAGAAGGAGCTCGGTATAACCTTTATTTACGTTACTCACGACCAGGAGGAAGCCCTCTCAATGTCGGACAGAGTTGTTGTAATGGATAAGGGAAAAATTCAGCAGATAGGAACGCCCGAGGACATTTACAACGAGCCCGTAAACGCCTTCGTTGCTGACTTTATCGGAGAGTCAAACATAGTTGACGCTATTATGCTTGACGACTATAAGGTAACCTTCGGCGGCGTAATTTTTGAATGTCTTGACAAGGGCTTTGACAAGGACGAATTCGTTGAGGCGGTAGTACGTCCCGAGGATATAAAAATCGTTAAGGTCGGCTCTAAGGCGGCTCTTACGGGAACTATTACAAGCGTTACCTTCAAGGGCGTTCACTTTGAGGTTCTTGTTGACGTTGGCGGCTTTATCTGGATGATTCAGACAACTATGGAGGGTCTTGAAGCGGGTAAAAAAATCGGTATGTACATCGAACCCGACGCAATACATATTATGAAGCGAAGCGAATATTCGGGCGAGTTCGGCGATTATTCGTATTTCTCGGACGAAATGGACCATATTTCCGACGCCTCTTATGACTGGGAGGAGGAAGAAAATGAAGAATAAGCTCGCATTAAGAATTCTTGATAAACCGTATCTTTTGTGGTCGCTTCTTTTTACCGTCGCTCCGCTTATAATGGTCGGTTACTATGCGCTTACGGATAAAAGCGGCGCTTTTTCACTCAATTCATTTTCACAGATACCCGACTATTTTTCGACTATTTTACTTTCAATTCTATACGGACTTGCGGCAACGGTTATCTGTATAATTCTCGGCTATCCCTTCGCGTACTTTCTTTCAAAGCATACGGAAAGAACGCAGCGAACGATAGTTCTTTTAGTTATGCTTCCTATGTGGATGAACTTTCTTATAAGAACATACAGCCTTATGACAATTCTCGGCGACACGGGAGTTATAAATTCGCTTTTTTCCTTTCTTCACATTAAAAACGTTCATATGATAAATACCTCGGGAGCAGTTATACTCGGTATGGTTTATAACTTTCTCCCCTATATGATTTTGCCCATTTACTCGGTACTTTCAAAAATTGACAATTCGCTCCTTGAGGCGGCGCGAGACCTCGGTTCAAACAGGATTACAACCTTTAAAAGAGTTATTCTTCCCCTCTCCGTACCCGGACTGCTTTCGGGAATAACAATGGTTTTCGTTCCCTGCGTTTCAACATTTTATATTACGCAGAAGCTCGGCGGAGGTCAGATTGTGCTAATCGGCGACGTTATTGAAAGCCAGTTCCAGAGCGCAAACAATTACAATCTCGGCGCCGCGCTCAGCTTTATACTTATGATTCTTATCTTTATCTGTCTCGGAGTTATCAACCGCTTTGACGACGGTAAAGAGGGCGACGGAGGTGTTGTTATATGAAAAGCAAAACCTCTCCCCTTTCAAAGCTCTATATGATTTTAATCTTTCTTTTCCTCTACGCTCCGATTATCGTTATGACGGCGTTTTCATTCAATAAATCGTCAAGCACGTATCAGATGAACGGGCTTTCAACTTACTGGTGGATAAGAATGTTTAAAGACGGCGCAGCTATGACTGCGCTGAAAAATACGGTAATTCTCGCTGTTGCAACTACGGTAATTTCGACCGTTCTCGGAATTCTCGCGGCGGTAGGTCTTTTTGAGGCTAAAAACAGACTCTATAAACGTTCAATGATGACAGTTACCAATATTCCGCTTATGAATCCCGAAATCGTTACGGGTATTTCAATGATGCTTCTTTTCGTATTCGCGGGAACGCTTATTCACAAGAGCGAGGTTCTTGGCTTTACAACGCTTTTAATAGCGCATATCACCTTCTGTCTTCCGTATGTAATACTTAACGTTCTTCCCAAGCTCAGACAGCTTGATATAAACATCTATGAGGCGGCACTTGACCTCGGATGTAAGCCGTTTAAGGCGTTTATGAAGGTTGTAATGCCCGAAATAATGAGCGGAATTATTACGGGCGCGGTTATGTCGTTCACGCTTTCTCTTGACGATTTCATTATCTCATATTTCACTAACGGTCCGTCGTTTCAGACGCTTCCTATTTACATTTTCTCGCTCACTAAAAAAAGAGTTAAACCCGATATGTTCGCGCTTTCAACTCTTATGTTTGTCGTAATTCTTTTGCTTCTTGTTCTTATGAATATAGCGCAGAGCAAAGCCGAAAAGAAGGAGGAAAAGCGTATATGAAAAGGCTTGTTTCTCTTTTGCTTTCAGTCTTAACTGTGTTTATTGCTGTTCTTCCGTGCGCCTCGGCGTTTGCTGACGAATACTTTTCAAAGGAACAGAAGGAATATTATAAAAACCTCGGTTTAAAAGGAACTACAATTAACGTATACAACTGGGGCGACTATATCTCTGACGGCTCGGACGGTACAATGAACGTAGTCAAAGAGTTTGAGAAGCTGACGGGAGCAAACGTTAACTACTCTAACTTTGAGTCAAATGAAAATATGTATTCAAAGCTTCTCGGCGGCGGAGTATCCTACGATATTGTTATCCCCTCGGATTATATGGTTGAACGATTAATCGACGAGGATATGCTCCTCCCTCTTGATTTTAACAATATACCCAACTACGATAAATACATCCGTGACGATTGCAGAAATCTTTATTTTGACCCCGAGCAGAAATACTCGGTATGTTTTATGACATGCACTACGGCGCTGATATATAACAAAAAGCTCGTTAAGGAAAAGCCCGATTCGTGGAAGGTACTGTGGGACGAGCAATATAAAAACAAGGTTTTAATGTTCAACAACTCCCGCGACGCGTTTGCGATAGCTCAGTTTGTTCTCGGTCAGGATTTAAACACCGACAGCGAGCAGGACTGGGTAAAGGCTGCAGAGCTTCTCGCCGAGCAAAAGGACAAGGTCAATCCCGTTTACGTTATGGACGAGGTATTTAATCTTATGGAATCGGGCGAATACGCCTTTGCTACCTATTACGCGGGCGACTATGAGCT
>CAMVRG010000130.1 GCA_947169815.1 uncultured Clostridia bacterium
AGGCGATATTCTCGCCCGCGGCTCTCGTCCATTCAAACGCCGTAAAGCACTGCTCGCCGTTCGGCCTTGTATGGGAGAAGCTGACCGCCGTTTCCGCCGCGCGAAGCATAGCTCCGTCGGTAAGGCTCTGAGTCATGGTAACGGGCTTGAGCCCTGCGCTTGCTCTCTCATTGTTTACAAGCGTTAAAACCTCGCTTGCATATGTGTAATTATAATTTCCCGAAACTGTTTTGTATGACGCTGCCTGAGCGGTTCTTCCCGCTATAAGCATACAAAAAACAATTACAAACGATAAAACTGCAGACAACGACTTACTGATTTTAGTCATCTGACCAACTCCTTTTTGTTTGGTAAAGCGATTATAACACCGCAAAAACACTTTTTTCAACACACAAATTATGGAAAACAGCCGTTTTAAACTTAACAAATTACCTTCTTGACAAAGAGAATAATCGGTGCTATTATATTTTTAATATTAAAAACATTGATAAGGATATGGCAGTTTTTTCAAGGTTTCAGAGAGCGCCCGTAAGGTGTGAGGGCGTACCGAAGGATTACTGTTACCGCCTTTGAGCGCGGGGAGGAAATGCCCCGACGTACGCCTGCGTTAAAGGCTTTGAGTGACGCATATAATGATATGCGTAATTCAGGTGGAACCGTGTAAGTAATTGCACCCTGATTTCAGGGTGCTTATTTTTTTGGAGGAATATATATGAAGATTACATTAAAGGACGGAAGTATTCTTGAATACGCCGAGGCTAAAACGGCGGCTGATATTACAAAGGATATTTCAATGGGGCTTTACCGAAACGCCTGCGCGTGTAAAATCGACGGCGCCGTTTCGGACCTCAGAACGCTGATTGAAAACGACTGCGCGCTCGAAATCCTTACCTTCGACGACGAGGACGGAAGAAAGGCGTTTAACCACACAGCCTCTCACATTATGGCTCAGGCGGTCAAGAGACTCTATCCCGACGCTAAGCTCACGATAGGTCCCGCGATTGAGAACGGCTTTTACTACGACTTTGACATAGAAAAGTCCTTTTCTCCCGAGGACCTTCTCAAAATCGAAGGCGAGATGAAGAAAATCGTTAAGGAGGGGCTTGAGATAGAGCGTTTCACTCTTCCCGCAGACGAGGCAATCGCGCTTATGAAGGAAAAGGACGAACCGTATAAAATTGAACTGATTAACGAGCACGCCGACAAGGGCGAGGCAATCAGCTTTTACAAGCAGGGCGAATTTACCGAGCTGTGCGCAGGTCCCCATCTTATGGATATGAAGGTTGTCAAAGCGTTTAAGCTCACTCAGTGTACTGGCGCTTACTGGCGAGGCGACGAAAAAAACAAAATGCTCTGCCGTGTATACGGTACCGCCTTCCCCAAGGCGTCAATGCTTGAGGAACACCTTGCGGCGCTTGAGGAGGCTAAAAAGCGCGACCACAACAAGCTCGGACGTGAACTCGAGCTCTTTACAACGGTTGACTATATCGGTCAGGGACTTCCGATACTTCTTCCCAAGGGAACAAAGGTAATCCAGACCTTACAGCGCTGGGTTGAGGACGAGGAGGCAAAGCGCGGCTGGCAGCTCACTAAAACTCCTCTTATGGCTAAGTCCGACCTTTATAAAATCAGCGGCCACTGGGACCACTATCAGGAGGGTATGTTTATCCTCGGCGACCCCGAAAAGGACAAAGAGGTATTTGCCCTTCGTCCGATGACCTGTCCCTTCCAGTATCAGGCATATCTGAATAAACCGCGTTCATACCGCGACCTTCCGCTCAGATACGACGAAACCTCTACTCTTTTCAGAAATGAGGCGTCGGGCGAAATGCACGGCCTTATCCGCGTAAGACAGTTCACAATTTCCGAAGGACATCTTATGTGCCGTCCCGACCAGCTTGAGGACGAGTTCAGACGCTGTCTTGAGCTTTGCGAATATATGCTTAAAACCGTCGGTCTTTATGAGGACGTAAGCTTCCGTTTCTCACAGTGGGACCCCGACGACAGAGATAAATATATCGGAACCGAGGAACAGTGGGACGAGGCTCAGGGCGTTATGAAAACAATTCTTGACGACCTCGGACTTGAATATAAAATCGGTATCGGCGAGGCTGCGTTCTACGGACCTAAGCTCGATATTCAGATTAAAAACGTATTCGGTAAAGAGGACACTCTCATTACAATTCAGATTGACCAGATGCTCGCCGAAAAATTCGGTATGGAATATACGGACTCCGACGGAACGAAGAAAAACCCGTATATTATTCACAGAACCTCAATCGGCTGCTATGAGAGAACGCTCGCCCTTCTTATCGAAAAATACGCAGGCGCGTTCCCGACCTGGCTCGCTCCCGTTCAGGTTAAGTTCCTTCCGATAGCGGACAGACATCAGGATTACTGCCGCGAAATGATGCAAAAGCTTCTTGACGCGGGCGTTCGCTGCGAGCTTGACGACAGAAGCGAAAAAATCGGCTTTAAGATTCGCTCGGCTCAGATGGAAAAAATCCCCTATATGATTCTCGTAGGCGATAAGGATATCGAGGCGAATACAATTTCGGTACGTTCAAGAAAGAACGGCGACGAGGGCGCAACTACTATAGACGAATTCGTTTCAAGAATCAAAGAGGAAATCGAAACAAAAGCAAGATAAAAAGCGGTTGAAACCTGCTGTTATTAATGGTAAAATAAACGCGTAATTATATTATAAGAGAGGTAAAGCTATGGAAAAACTCAGATATTTTGTAAACGGCGAGTTTAAAGAGTCAAAGACCGACGTATGGTACGACCTTCACAACCCCTCAACGGGCGAGGTTACGGGTCAGGCTCCGTGCTGTACTAACGACGAGGTATTAGAGGCTATCGCCGCGGCTAAGGCTGCGTACCCCGAATGGAGAAATACCGCCGCAAGAAAAAGAGCGCAGATTCTCTACAAAGTAAGAGAGCTTCTTATCGAGCATATGGATGAACTCACTCAGCTTGTATGCGAGGAAAACGGTAAAACCTGGTCAGAGGCTGCGGGCGACGTAGGTAAGGCTCAGGAGGGTACAGAGCTTGCGACTCAGGCTCCGTCGCTTATGATGGGTGAAAGCCTTATGGACGCTTCTACGGGCTTTGATACGGTTAAATACCGCGAGCCCCTCGGCGTATTCGCGGGTATCGTTCCCGTAAACTTCCCCGCTATGATTCCCTTCGGCTGGATGGCTCCCGTTTGTCTCGCCTGCGGTAATACAATGGTACTCAAGGCCGCTTCCCTCACTCCGAGAACGGCTATGAGAATAGGCGAGCTCTATAAAGAGGCGGGTATCCCCGACGGCGTTATCAATATAGTAACCTGCTCAAGAAATGAGATTAACACTATTCTTGAACACCCCGACGTTAAGGGAATTACCTTCGTAGGCTCTACCCCCGTAGGTCTTAAGATTTATGAAAAGGCTGCCGCCAACGGAAAGAGATGTCAGGCGCTCTGCCAGGCTAAAAATCACGCGCTCGTTCTTGAGGACTGCGCGCTTGAAAGAACTGTTGCGGGCGTTATCAACTCAGCCTTCGGCTGCGGCGGACAGAGATGTATGGCGCTCGCTGCCTGCGTCGTTCAGGAGAGCATTGCAGACAAATTCGTAGCAGAGCTTAAAAAGCAGATTAAATCCGTAAACTGCGGTCCCGCTTGGGATAAGAATACAAGATTAGGTCCGATTACATATGAAAAGCACTACCACGAGGTTCTTGCGGATATTGAAAAGGGTATTAAAGAGGGCGCTGAGCTTGTTGTTGACGGACGTAATCCCTCGGTTCCCGCAGGCTATGAGAACGGCTACTTTGTAGGTCCTACCGTATTTGATAAGGTTACTCCCGATATGACTATCGGCGACGAGGAGGTATTCGGTCCCGTTCTCTGCATAAAGAGAGTTAAGGACTTTGACGAGGGACTCGCGCTTATGAACGCTAACCCCTACGCTAACGGCTCGGTTATCTACACCCAGAGCGGTTACTATGCCCGCCAGTTCGCAAGATATACCGACGGCGGTCAGGTAGGTATCAACGTAGGTATCCCCGTACCCGTCGGCTTCGTTCCCTTCAGCGGACACAAGCAGAGCTTCTTCGGCGACCTTCACTGCCTCGGCAAGGACGCTTACCGCTTCTTCACGGAGAGCAAGAGCGTAACCCAGCATTGGTTTGACGAGGAGGAAAAGAAGGCAAAGGAAGTTGACACCTGGGACGGACTTCTGTAATTGCCGACTGAAAAGTGCATAAACACGCCAAGTGTTTTTAAGACACAAAATCTTACGAATCCCGTAACTAATCAGTAAAAATAAAAAAATCCCGCGGACATCGAATCCGCGGGATTTTTGGCGTTTTCCGTTTTTTGCTCGGGGCGGTACCTATGTACAGCTCCCGCTCGCAAGAAAACGGAATTCTGCAGCTTTTCAGTTCGGCAAGAAAGAGCACACAAAAAGCGTTACGGATATTGAATCCGTAACGCTTTTTTGTATTTATGCGTCTTTATCAAAAGCCTATTCTACTTCGATTGAGCCGCCGTGGTTTGATGAACCGTAGCCTATATAAATCTTGCCTCTGTTGAGCTTTACGTCATTACCGTCAAGCGTCTTTATTACAAGCTTTCCGTCTTCCTTGCTCCACTTGATATCTACGCTCGTTCCCATTGAGAGAATCTTTCCCTCTCCGCCTGAGAGTCCGTAGTTACAGTAGGTTTCGCTCTTGCCCGAGCCCTTGTAGTTTTCCTTAACTACA
>CAMVRG010000131.1 GCA_947169815.1 uncultured Clostridia bacterium
TGTATAATAAGATAACAAAAAATAAAGCGCTCGGGGCAGTTCTCTTTATTATGGCGCTTATCGGATTTGCAATCGTAATTTACCGTATTGCAGGTTATCAGTTTGAATATGACGAACAGTTTACTCCCGTAGACTACGGGCGCTTTAACGTGCTTACTTATTTTACAATTCAGTCTAACCTTGCGTGCTGTGTTTATTTTGTTATAACTGCGCTCGGTATTTTCGGTAATGAAAGAGCGCTTAAATTATCCTCCAATTCTACGCTCAAGATTTATATTACGCTTTACGTTATCGTAGCGGGGCTTACTTATAACGCGGGCTTTCCGCTTAAAATGACTCAGCCGTGGACTTTTGATACTTTCTATCACGCCTTTGTTAGCTTTTTACAGATTTATTTCCATATTGTTATGCCGATAGCGGTAATATCTCTTCTTATGTTCCCGTTTAAAAATGAGAAAATCGGCGCAAAGCAGATAATTTTTTCAGGCGTTTATCCGCTCGTTTACTCGCTTTTCTCAATGATTAGAGGACCTCTTGTAAATCCAGTTTATTATCCCTATCCCTTTTATAAACCTGATTTTATATGGTCAACCTTTATGAAGGATAAGCCATTTAACCCCGTCGGCGCGTACGGAATAATAGCCGTACTTCTTGTATTCGGAATTTCGCTTTTTATCGCAATCTGCGCCATTATTGCTTTAGTTCATAATAAAAGAGTGAAGTCATACTCATTAAAATCATAAAAATTATTTTAGTCTAAATATAAAATTTGTAAAAAATATATATAGACTTTTTTGTATTTATGTAATATAATTATATAAAGGATGATCTTGTATTTTTATTACGGAGACGGTAATATGAAAATATCGAAAAAATTGTTATCTGTAATAATATCTCTTGCCGTTTTTGTCTGTGCGGGCATAGGCTTTTCGCTTACTTCCTTCGCTGCAGACGAATACGATAATAGTTACAGCCTCACGGTCGGAGATAATATTATAACTAATTATTACATTGACGCTGACGGCTATAAGGCTGACGGCGGGGTAACGCTTGAATACACTTATAATAATTCTGAGAAAGAGGAGTATACTCTTACTACGGAAACGGTAGACCTTTCTTCCGTAAGCGACAGCACGTACAGAATCGAGATTCCTCAGGCTGCCGCCCAGATAAGCGAGCCCGTAACGATTACGGTTAAGCGTTCTGACGGTTCCGTTCTTGATACCTTTGAACGTTCTGCGCTCGGCTATTGTAATGATTACATAAATATGAGCGATGCGGAAATCGGTACTATTGTAAAGGGAAAAAGGCTTCAGGCTGTATGTAAAGCCATAGTAGCTTATGCTTATTCGGCTCAGCAGCAGTTTTCAAGCTATCTTGAGCTCGAAGGTACGGTACCTATCAATACGTCGTATTATTCCGACCTTGACCTTCCGAGCGCTGATTATACCGATACAACGGGAAGAGTTAATACTAAGGGCGAAAGAGTTTCGTTTAAGAGCATTTCTTATTTCTGCACCTCATCTGCAAGACTTCGTTTTTACCTTAATACCGCCACCGCAACTGCCGAGGAAATTGCTTCAACACCGACTTCGGCTAATATTCCCTCGGGCGCAAAGGTAAGTAAGGGCTATGACGACGAAAAAGAATTGTATTTCATTGATATTAACGGCTTAAAACCCGTTGATTTTGATGAACTTATGACGGTTAATTTCTGCGACGCTTCAATTACCATGAGCGTTCTTCAGTATGCGGGAATGAATATCGCAAGTTCGAAAGTTACCGCTACCGTAAAGAATCTTTCAAAGGCTCTTATCGTTTACTATAACCGTACGATAGATTACTTCAGTAACAGCACTACCGTTACCTTTGACGGAAACGGCGGAACGGCTTCAACGCCTCAGATTACCGTTAACACGGGAGATTCCTTAACTCTTCCGAATGCGACGAGAACAGGATTTACCTTCAGCGGCTGGTATACCGCCGCGACGGGAGGTACGCGCGTCGGCGGAAACGGAGACAGCTATACTCCGAGCGATAATATCGAATTGTTCGCACAATGGTCCGCTTACACGGTAACGTATAACGCTAACGGCGGCTCAGTATCGCCTGCGTCTGATACGGTTGATTCGAGCGGAAACGTAACGCTTCCGACTCCGACTTGGGCAGGTCATCAGTTTGACGGTTGGTACACGGCGGCTACGGGCGGAACTCTTGTAGGAAACGCAGGAGCAACCTATGCACCTTCGTCGAGCACAACAATCTTTGCTCATTGGACAGCTTACACGGTAACCTTTAATGCAAACGGAAATGATGCCACTGTAAGCCCGAGCTCAGCTACTGCAAACAATAACGGTACCGTAACGCTTGCGACTCCGACGAGAACGGGTTATACCTTTAACGGTTGGTACACGGCGGCAACTGGCGGAACGTTTGTAGGAAACGCAGGAGCAAGCTATACTCCGACGTCAAGCACAACAATCTTCGCTCACTGGACGGTAAATACTCATACTGTTAGTTGGACAACAAGCAATAGTACTACGAATGTTTCGTTAAGAGACGGAAATACATCAATTTCAAACGGCGCAGACGTTGAATATGATACCGTCGTTCGTATTGATCTGACATTTAATCAGTCTAAAAACAGGTCGTTTAGTGTTAAACAAGGCAACACAAACATTACTCTTTATTCAAATTATGCATGTACTACAACGAAGAGTATTGATACTTCTTCTGATTCGAGTACCTACTATTTCAAGATGCCTGATGCTAATGTAAGTATAACAAGCTCTTGTGAAAGCGGCGGAGGATGCGTAGCAGAAGATACATTGATTACTCTTGCCGACGGAACACATAAGCCTATTGAAGATATTCGCCTCGGCGATATGGTAATGACTTGGAGCCACTGGAATGGTTGCTATGAAGCTCAGCCTGTAATAGTTGCAAAGTGTCACGGAAAGTATAAGACTGAGGTGTTTACTTTGGTATTTAGCGACGGTACTGAAGTAAGATGTATCGGCGAGCATGCCTTCCTTGATGCGACTACTAATGCTTACGTATATTTCAACAATGGTAATATTTCCGAATATATCGGCGATAGTTTTGTAAAACAGAATATTGACGGTAATAATGAGGAAGTAACTCTTGTAAATTATACTATTACAACTGAAAATGTTGGAGTTTACTCGATTGTAACTGCGTACAACGCAAACTTTATGGCTGAAAATATGATATCGCTAACAAGTGGTGAAGGTTTCAGTAAAAATGGATTATTCAGAATCTTTGATTTGGGTGAAGACCTAAAGTATGACGAAGAAAAAATGCGAGCTGAAATTGAACAATACGGCTTATACACTTATGATGACTTCAAAGATTACCTTACCTTAGAACAGTACTACATGCTCAATGCTCCGTATTATAAAGTACTTGTTGAAAAAGGTTTAGTCACCTTTGATGATTTGATTTATATGATTCAGTCTTATGTAACATCACAGTAATCATAATTGATGAGGTATAATAAGTTTATGGAAAAGGAAAAGACTTTAGAATATCAGGAACCCGAATTTAATATTGTCAGATTCTCTTCTCAGGACGCTATGTGTACCTCTTGGGAAATTCCCGATACTGAAATCGAGTTCTGACGTATTAAATTCAATACAAAAAACAAAGAGCTGACTCGTTGAGTCAGCTCTTTTATTATGGCTTCCCCTTGAGGGGAAGCTGTCGCTAAGCGACTGATGAGGTGTGTTATTTAATTATCTCGATGCTTCTGTCTAAAATACCGTTTATTTTAGCTATTACCGTTCCGTAATTCGTGAACGGTATTTTCTGTTCGTTCGCAAGGTCCATTCGGCTTTTTATTTCAGCGTCGTTGAGCATACACCCGCCGCAGTGAATAACGAGGTCGTACTTTCTTAAATCGTTCGGGAAGCCGTGTCCCGAAGTGTATTCAAAGGTAAGCTCGCTTGACGAATACGCCTTAAGCCACCTCGGAAGCTTTACCGTTCCTATATCGTTACACTGCCTGTGGTGAGTACAGCCCTCGCTTATAAGTATTCTCGCGCCGTCCTTAAGCTCGTTGATTTTCTGCGCGCCCTTGACGGCGGTATCAAGAAAGCCCTTGTATCTTGCCATAAGAACCGAAAACGAGGTGAGCTTAATGCTGACGGGTACGACAGCCGAAACCTCTTTAAATACCTGAGAATCGGTAACAACAAGCGACGGGGGAGAGGTAAGGTTTTCGAGCGTGCTCTTTAACCCTTCGGGCTGAATAACTATCGCCGCGCCGTGTTTGTCTATAATATCTCTTACTGCAAGCTGCTGAGGCATAATAAGCCTTCCCTTAGGCGCGGACTCGTCTATCGGGCATACAAGAATTACCGTATCTCCCTCGTTTATAAAATCGGAAATAAAATGTATCTCCTTACCGAGAGATCCCGTTATTTTCGCAAACTCCTCTTTGAGCTTTTCAATTCCTTCGCCCGTTTTCGCGCTGACATATATCTTGCCTTTTGACGTTCCGGTTAAGTCGGACTTATTGTGAACGATAAGATAGGGAATATCCCTGCTTTTAATGAGCTTTAAAAGCGCTAATTCGTCGGCGACGAGCTTTTCGTTTTCGGTAACGAGTACGGCTACGTTACAAGATAAAAGAATCTTTCTTGCGCTCTCAACCCTTTTTTCACCGAGGTCGCCCTCGTCGTCAAAGCCGGGCGTGTCAACGATGACGACCGGCCCCAGCGGCA
>CAMVRG010000132.1 GCA_947169815.1 uncultured Clostridia bacterium
GATAAGTAAATGGCTAAAAAGAAAAAAGAAACCGAAGAATTTACTAATCCTCTTGCCGATAACGTTCATATTCAGGGCGCGGGTACTGTTAAAAACGAAGAGATAACCGATACGCTTACCTCTAATTTTATGCCCTACGCTATGAGCGTTATCCTTTCGCGCGCTATTCCCGAAATTGACGGCTTCAAGCCCTCTCACAGAAAGCTTCTTTACACTATGTATTCAATGGGGCTTCTTCAGGGCGGTACGGTCAAGAGCGCGAATATCGTAGGACGTACTATGCAGCTCAACCCCCACGGCGACGCTTCGATTTACGAAACTATGATTCGTCTTTCCCGCGGTAACGAGAGTCTGCTTTATCCCTTTGTTGAATCCAAGGGTAATTTCGGTAAGGCGTATTCAAAGAATATGATGTACGCCGCATCACGTTATACCGAGGCTAAGCTCGCCCCGATTTCAAAGGAGCTTTTTGAGGATATCAATAAGAACACGGTTGACTTTGTTGATAACTATGACAACACTATGAAGGAGCCGACGCTTCTTCCCGTAACGTTCCCGACTATCCTTGCTAACGTAAACACGGGTATTGCCGCAGGTATGGCAAGCTCGATTGCTTCCTTCAACCTCGGTGAGCTTTGCGATACTACGGTTGCGCTTATTAAAAATCCCGACCACGACGTTGCCGAAACGCTTCTTGCTCCCGATTTTGTCGGCGGCGGTTACGTTATTTACGACCGCGATGAGCTTGAAAAAATCTACTCAACGGGACGGGGCTCTGTCAAGGTAAGAGCTAAATATAACTACGAGAAAAAGGATAACTGTATTAACATTACCGAGATACCGCCTACGACTACATCTGAGGCAATTATTGATAAAATTGTCGAGCTTGTAAAGGCGAATAAGGTTAAGGAGCTTTCCGACCTCAGAGACGAAACCGACCTCAAAGGTCTTCGCATAACGCTCGATTTAAAACGCGGAACCGACCCGGACAAGCTTATGACCAAACTCTATAAAATGACTCCGCTTGAGGATACGTTCTCATGTAATTTCAACGTGCTTATCAAGGGCTCGCCGAAGGTTCTCGGAGTACGCGATATTCTTCTTGAATGGATAGATTTCCGCCTTGAATGCGTCAGAAGAAGAACTCAGTTCACTCTCGATAAAAAGAGCGAAAGGCTTCATTTACTCAGGGGACTTGAAAAAATCCTTCTTGATATTGACAAGGCGATTAAGATTATCCGTAATACCGAAGCCGAGGCTGACGTTGTTCCGAACTTAATGATAGGCTTCGGAATTGACAAGGCTCAGGCTGAATACGTAGCGGAGATTAAACTCCGTCACTTAAACCGCGAATACATCTTAAAGCGCACAAAGGATATTGAGGATTTAGTTAAGGAAATCGCTGAGCTTGAGGGAATTCTCGCTTCAAAGAATAAGCTCAAGAGAATAATAGTTAACGAGCTTACAGATGTAGTTAAGAAGTATTCGGGCGAAAGAAGGTCTCAGATACTTTACTCTGTTGAGGAATTCGACGCGAGCGAAGCTGTTGAAATCCCCGATTATCCCGTTACGCTCTTCTTTACGAGAGAGGGTTACCTCAATAAGATAAGAACGGCCAACCTCCGTATGAGCGGTGAACAGAAGGTCAAAGAGGGAGACGAGGTAGAGCGTACCTTTGAGTGTTCAAACAAGGACGAGCTTCTCGTATTTACCGATAAGGCGCAGGTTTATAAGGCTAAGGTTGACGATTTCCCCGACGGAAAGGCTTCCCAGCTCGGTACCTTCGCGGCGACAAAGCTCGGTATGGACCCCGACGAAAAGACCGTTTATATGTGCGTAATACGCGAATACAAGGGCTATATGATATTCGCCTTTGAAAACGGTAAAATCGCAAAGGTTGATATTACCGCGTATCAGACGAAGGCAAACCGTAAAAAGCTCCTCAAGGCTTATTCGCTTAAGTCTCCGCTTTCCGCGGTAAAATATATTGAGGAGGACTGCGAGCTTGTACTTTGTTCAACGAGCGGAAGAATGCTGCTTCTCAATACGGGAGCCCTTAATCCTAAAACTACAAAGGATACTCAGGGCGTTGCGGTAATGACTCAGAAGAAAAATCATAAGCTCGAATCAATGCATTTTTACAGAGAAGGCGAATTTGAAAAGGCATGGCGATTCAGAACAAAGAATCTTCCCGCTGCGGGAGCTCTCCCGAGCCCTGCCGATAACTCCGCCCAGCTGACGTTCTGATAAAAATAAAAAAAATACTTGCATTATAATAATTCTTATGTTATAATTCATTAGCGTTTAAATCTATAAAGCCTTAAAGGCCCAGGAGGAATTATTATGCTTTGGTATCATTACGTATTCGGCGCTGTACTTATTTTAGCGTCAGTAATTATTACAATAATCGTTTTACTGCAGGAGGGAAGAAACTCTTCTCTTTCGGGCGTTATCGCGGGCGGCCCCGAGGCGGGCTACGGCTCTAAGTCTAAGGGACGTACGGTTGACGGAAAGCTTGAAAGATTAACAAAATGGTTAATAGTTTTATTCTTTGTAATCGTCCTCGCTGCATTTCTTGTTTTTTTATTTGTAGTTTAATACTATAAGCAGCCTTGCGTTATGCAGGGCTGTTTTTCCTTTATCACGTGACGGAGAATATATCTTGTATTATATTATTTTTGACCTTGAATGGAACGGCTCTTACAGCTATTACAATCAGTCTTTTATTAACGAGATTATTGAAATAGGCGCCGTAAAGCTTGACAGACAACTTAATATTGTTGATACCTTCAGGCGTATGGTATATCCCCGTTTTACGAAAAAACTTTCGGGAAGGTGCAAGCGCCTTACGAATATTACCAACGAAGAGGTTAAAAGCGAAGGTATAGACTTTCTTGACGCTATAAGGGAGTTTTCAAGATGGTCGGGAGGCAGCGACAATGTCTTTATGTCGTGGAGCAATTCCGACCTTTTCGTTCTTACCCATAACTACCTTCAGCACACGGGTAACGCCCGTATCGAGTTTATTAAGAGATACTGCGACGTTCAGAAATACTGTATGTCCTTTATAAAAAAAGAGGACAACCCTGACGGTAATCAGGTATCGCTTGAAAACTGTGCCGAGCTTTTTAAGATTGATTTTGATACTGAAAAGCTTCACAGAGCGCTTGCGGACTGTTACGTTACCGCTGAGTGCTTCAGGAAGGTTTATGACGAAAAGAAACTTTCTCAGTACGTTAAGGACTGCGACGGAGCATTCTTTGAAAAGCTTTTATTCAAGCCGTATTACATTACCGAGGAAGAAGTCGACGGCTTTAACGTCCGCGAGGTTGAGCTTTTCTGTCCGAACTGTGAGGGAATTCTCGACGTTCCCGAAGAGTTGACTGTAATTAATAAGGCGTTTAAGGGCGCTGTTACCTGTAATTACTGCAGAAAAAGCTACTGGATTTTCATAAGAGTTAAACGTCTTTATGAAGAATTTTCAATAAAAACAAGTTATGTTGAAATGAATAAAAAACGCGCGAGACGGTTCAATCAGAGAAAAAAGAAGCCGTATAATAACGGCTAATTGTAAAAATATTATTAATATGCTTTATTTTTAAGTAAAATTATTATATAATATTATGACATTGATTTGTAAAAAGGAGGGAGCTTATGGCAAATAAAGACTATGACGATTTACTTGAATCGTTTATGAATAACTCCCAACAGGTATATAACGACGATAAGGATAAGCACGAACAGCTTTCCAAAAAGCTTCCGAGCTCGTATTCAACAGGTTCGCCGAAGACGCCTGCAAAAAAAGCAAAAGCTAAGAAAGCCCCTTCAAAAAAAGGCGGCTCCTCGGGCGTTAAGGACGTTTTCGCAGGAATCGGAAAGGCTCTTCTTGCGCTTATTATGATTGGTGGCGTAGTAGGCATTGTATGCAGCGCGGTTGTATTTATCTACGGTTACAGCTTCGTTCACGGCGACAAGGTGTTTGACCTTGACAAAGAGAAGTATTCTCAGAATCAGACCTCGTTTATCTACGGTTACGACAAGAAGGATAAGCTCGTTGAGGTTACAAGGCTTCACGGCGAGGAAAACAGAATATGGCTCTCGCTTGATGAAATGAACCCGAATCTTCAGAAGGCGTTTATCGCTATTGAGGACGAGCGTTTTGAACTTCACCACGGCGTAGACTGGAAGCGAGTCGGCGGCGTAATAATCAATAATACGGGTCAGGGCGGCTCAACTATTACTCAGCAGCTTATAAAGAACCTGACCGACCAGAACGACGTTACATTTGTTCGTAAGTTTAACGAAATTCTGTCGGCGCTCAATCTTGAAAAGCACTACACTAAGGACCAGATTTTAGAGGCTTACCTCAATACGATCTACCTGTCTCACGGCTGTTACGGCGTAAGAACTGCGGCTGAGACTTATTTCGGAAAAGAGGTTAAAAACCTCAATATCGCGGAATGTGCCTGCCTTGCGGCTATAACAAAGGCTCCGACGAGATACGACCCGCTACTGAATAAAGACCAGATTAACCCCAAAAACGGCGTATCAAGGCGCGAATGGATAATTAAGAAGATGTACTCGCTCGGCTATATTACAGAGGCTGAGAGAGACGAAGCTCTTAGTTATAAAATGAT
>CAMVRG010000133.1 GCA_947169815.1 uncultured Clostridia bacterium
ATATTTTTCAGCAACGTGAATAAGATGAGTCATAATATCGTCACGGCAGCCGATAACGCTTGATATATCGCAGATTCCGTTTTTGATTAAATCCTGCGCGTTGCCAAGCCATACGTCGGTACCGTGGGAAAGTCCTGAAATCTGAAGTAAATCGGCAAAGGTTTTCGGCTGGGCGTCAACGAGCATATTGACTACGAAGCCCGTACCCATTTCGGGGATAGCGAGCGTTCCCGTAGGACATCCGATTTCCTCCTCTGTTACTCCGAGAGGCTCGGTTGACGTGAGAAGCTGATACAGTTTAGGGTCGGACAAATCGACCTCGTCGGCGGGAACTTTCGACAAATCCTCAAGATACTTTGTAAGAGTAGGATTATCGTGACCGAGCTCGTCAAGTTTAAGGAGCGTATCGTGAAGTGAGCGCTTAAAGTCGAAATGAGTAGTATAGGTTCCCTTATCCTCGTCGTTTGAGGGATACTGAATAGGCGTGAAATCCTCAACCGTATATTCGTCGGGTACTACTACCATACCGCCGGGGTGCTGACCCGTTGTACGCTTGATTCCCGTACAGCCGACCTTAAGACGTTCAACCTCGGCGCGTGGAGTAATCTCTCCGAGTCCGCGCTCTTCAAGATATTTTTTAGTAAATCCGAAGGCGGTTTTATCGGCTACGGTCGCCATAGTTCCCGCCTTGAATACGTATTCTTTACCGAAAAGCTCTTCGGTAAAGCGGTGAATTCTGCTCTGTACGTCGCCCGAGAAGTTAAGGTCAATATCGGGGGTCTTATCCCCTTTAAAGCCGAGGAAGGTCTCGAACGGAATTTCGTGACCGTCGCGCTTCATAGGCTCGCCGCATACGGGGCAGTTTTTAGCTGGAAGGTCGAAGCCCGAGCCGTATTCGCCGTGAAGGAAGAATTCGCTGTGCTTACACTTTTTACAGTAATAATGCGGAGCGAGGGGGTTAACCTCGGATATTCCGCCGAAATGCGCAACGAGCGAAGAGCCTACCGAGCCTCGCGAGCCTACCGAGTAGCCGAGCTTTTCGCTATGCTCAACAAGACGCTTGGCGATTACGTAAAGCACGCCGAAGCCGTTAGAGATAATAGAGTCAAGCTCTCTCTGAAGCCTTTGGGCAATATATTCGGGAACGGGGTCGCCGTAAAGCTCCTTCGCCGTATTCCAGCATTTTTCTGTCAGCTCCTCGTCAGCGCCGTCAATATGGGGCTGGAAGGTTCCGGGCGGAATAGGCGGAATATTATCCTGAATCATATCAGCGATTTTATTCGGATTATCTATTACAAATTCCTTTGCTCTCTCCCCTGCCCACGCAAAGTCTAAAAGCATTTCTTCGGTTGTTTTGAAATACAGGGGAGCCTGATTATCACAGTCCTTATATCCCATAGACGCCTGAATAATCGCTCTGAACTTCGCATCCTTCTCGTCAAGAAAATGCACGTCGCCCGTAGCGACTACGGGTTTATTGAGCTTGTCCGCAAGGGCTACAAGCCTTTTATTGAGTTCAATTAAATCGTTTTCGGAGTTGATGCCCGAATGGATTTCCTTGTCCGACTCAATCATAAAGCGGTTATTTCCGATTGGCTGAACCTCTATGTAATCGTAAAACTCAGCGAGCTTTTCAAGCTCTTCTTCGGTCGCACCCGAAAGGACAGCCTGAATAATTTCGCCCTGCTCGCACGCGGAGCCGACAAGAATTCCGTCTCTTTTTTCGGCGAGCATTGATTTCGGAATAAGCGGACGTCCTTTAAACGCCTTGACGTTTGAAAACGAAATCATTTCATAAAGGTTTTTACGGCCGTATTTACGCTCTGATTTCGGAATACTTTCGTCAAACGAGGTATCCTCCTTAACGAGAAGAATAATATGATAACGCTTTATGTCTTTTTTCTTCATATTAAGGTAATCGGGGTATTCTTTATCGTCGACGAGATATCCCTCCATACCGAGAATGAGCTTAATTCCGTTTTTCTTAGCGGCGGCGTACGCCTCGGGAAGCGCCTGAACAACTCCGTGGTCGGTTACGGCAATAGCCTTATGTCCCCACTCAGCCGCTCTTTTAACGAGCTTTTCGGGGGCGGTTATACCGTCCATTTCGGAAAGCGAGGTGTGAAGATGAAGCTCAACTCTTTTCTCTTCGGAGTTATCCTCCTTTTCCGCTTTTATTACCTTTTCAATGTTTTCTGCACTTATTGTATATTCCCTGGAATACTTATCAAACTTATAAACACCGCGTACTACGACAGTACCCGCCTTTTTTATTGACTCCTCAATCGCGTCTACCCTATCCTTACGGTCATAGACCTTAATAGCGATAGACGAGGTATAGTCGGTAATATCAACCGAAAGGATTTTTGAATCGGGACGCTTAGTATCGTGGGATTCGGCGTTTATTACGTCGCCCCATACGGTTACGTATCCCGACTGCTGCTCGATATCGGCAATCGGAGTAGGAAGCTCTCTTATAGCAGAGCCGTGAATAACTTTTTTAGTTTCGGCATAAAGCGGGGTGTTTCCCCAGAGCGTTTTAGAGTATTCGGTTTCTGATTTCTTCTTTCTTTCAGCCTCCTCGCGGCGTTTTTCCTCAACCGCCTCCCGCACCGCCTTTTCAATATCGAAGCTCTTAACCTCTAAAAATACAACGTCAAAATCAAGTCCGAACTCGTCGTATATAAGCTTTGAAATTTCTTTATCTATTCTCTGAGCCTCTAAAATATCCTTTCCGCCCTTTTTAAGGCATACGGTAAGAACTCCGTCCTCAAGCTCAGCCTCAGCGCCCTCAAAAAATCCGTTTGTTACGCTGTTCATATATTTAAGGGGCGAAAGTATTTTTTCTATCTCGTTAATGTCAAAAATAGATTTATTATATTTTATTTTAAAGGTTACCCTGTTAAGATTAAGCGCCGCTCTGATTTCCTCCTGGGCGCGGTCAATAACGCCGTAATCAATTAAAGTATTGCAAAGCAGTTTCGTTTCAACGCTCCTGCTTTCCCGTCTTACTTTAAAGCCGCTGACCTCGGATAAACCGAGAAGCTGTAAATCGTCATCATTTATGTAACCCGAAAAAACTTCAAAAAACTTATCCATTAAAGCTTTTCTACCTCTTTCATCAATTCGTCAAGAAGGTCCTTTTCATCGACCTTCCTCAGTATTTCTCCTTTTTTGAATATAAGTCCGCAGCCGTCTCCGCCCGCGATTCCTATATCCGCTTCCTTAGCCTCGCCGGGTCCGTTTACAATACAGCCCATAACCGCAACCTTTATAGGCTTTTTACAGTCTCTTAGTCTTTCCTCAACCTGCTTCGCAAGACCTACAAGGTCAATCTTTGTTCTTCCGCAGGTAGGACACGAGATAAGGTAAGGACAATCGGTTTTAAGACCGATTGCTTTAAGAATGTCAAACGCAGCGTATACCTCCTCAACGGGCTCGTCCGTAAGACTTACGCGGATTGTATCGCCTATGCCGTGAGTGAGAAGCGAGCCTATACCGACAGCGGATTTAATAATACCCATACGCTTTGTTCCAGCCTCGGTTACGCCGAGGTGAAGCGGATAACTGCATTTTCCGCTCGCAAGCTCATACGCCTTAATCATTGTGTTTACGTTCGAGGATTTTATAGATATAACTATATCGTCGAAATCGAATTTTTCAAGAAGCGACGCGTGGTAAAGCGCCGATTCTACCATAGCCTCGGGAGTAGGCGAGCCGTATTTGGCAAGAATCTCTTTTTCAAGTGAGCCTGAGTTTACGCCGATTCTTATAGGCAGTCCTTTTAATTTGCAAATATCCGCAACCGCTTTTACTCTGTCCTCGCTTCCGATATTACCCGGGTTGATTCTGATTTTGTCTATTCCCCTTTCGGCAGCGCCGAGAGCTAATTTATAATCAAAATGTATATCCGCAACAAGAGGAACGCCGACCGCGTTTTTAATCGGCTCAATAAGAGCGAGCGCCGCCTCGTCGGGAACGGCGAAGCGTATTACCTGACAGCCCGCCTTTTCAAGAGCGACAGCCTGTTTAACCGAGCCCTCAATATCCGACGCGGGGATATTGAGCATACTCTGAACAAGTACGGGAGCGTCGCCTCCGATAAAGGTATTGCCGAGTTTAATTTTTTTTGTATTTTTATTCATAGTGAAACACCTTATTTAAACAGTTTCGTGATGTCGGAAAATGTTATTACGCACATAAAACCGAGAAGTATTACAAGACCTGCGCCGTTTACCGCCCATTCAAGTTTATCGGGAAGCTTTCTTCTGAATATTCCCTCAAATATAAGAAGGAATAACCGCCAGCCGTCAAGGGCGGGTATCGGGAAGAGGTTAAACAGACCGACGTTTATAGTAAGAAGCGCCATAATTCTCAGCATTGAAAGTGAGCTTGTTTTCACAGCCTTTGATAC
>CAMVRG010000134.1 GCA_947169815.1 uncultured Clostridia bacterium
GGATTAATCCGTAATCCTGATTTCAACTGTGTTTTTGACTGCCCATTCGAAATTTTCCTTGCCTGCGCCTACCTCAAAATTGTACTTGACTATTCCGAGGTCAACCTTGCTTTGCGGACCGATGCCCGCCTTAATCTTAACTCGGTTGCTTATGCCGTCAAGGTTAATAGTGAATTTTTGCTGATTGGTCGCAGTCGGAGCGAGAAGAGCAAAGTCAACGCCGCGCTTGAACCACAGCGGAGCCGACTGAATGTCGTAGCATACGTGCTCGGGCTTTTTGGATTTTCTCTCCTTACCCTGATTTGCGCCGTATCCGACAGCAATTACAACCGTGAGCTTTTCGTCCTTTTCTACCGTAAAAGCGCCGGGGATTTTCTTATAAGAGAGCGCAACCCAGCAGGTATTAAGCCCCATCATCTGAGCCGCGATAGCTATCTTCTGTCCCCAGTAGCCGCATTTTTCGTCAAGTCTCGGCTGCTTCTTACCGACGAGAACGATATAATTTGTAACGTTTTCAAAGTGACCGTATTTAGCGAGTTTTGACTGAAACGCTTTAGGCTCGTCGCATACAAGCTGAATATTAAGTCCGCTTTTTCTGTTACATTCTTTAATTAAATCAAGAAGGTCGCTTTTGACATTTTCTTCAAGCGGCTTGTCAAGATACTGTCTTACCGAATGGCGCTGTCTGACTGCCTCAAAAATATCCATCATTTTTCTCCTGTATACGCAGGGCGCCGCAGCGCCCTGCGTTTAATTTATCTGAATTTTTTTCTGGGAACGTAGGAAGTGTGAAGGTCGTGGTGAGCTTTCTTTCCGCCGAATCCGTCCTTATACCAATCCTTATAGAGAGTCTTGATAACGGGGGATTCGTGGCTCATTCTCAGCGGCATATTCTTATCCTGGTCGTAGAGAGCCTTGGCGCGAACTGCCTTAAGGTCTACGGTATCGCGGATATACTGCGGCTGAATCGGCTGTCCGCCGCCGTTTACGCAGCCGCCGGGACATCCCATAATCTCGATAAAGCCCCAGCCCTCAGGATTGCCTGCCGCGAGCTTATCCATAACAACCTTAGCGGCTGCAGCGCCCGAAGCAACGCAGAGCTTAATATCGTTACCTGCAAGGTTTACGGTAGCTTCCTTAATCGGAGCCGTACCTCTTAATGCTTCAACCTCGATAGGCTCGCTCGCCTTGTTGAGCCAAGCGTTAGCTGTACGTACGGCAGCTTCCATAACGCCGCCCGTTGCGCCGAAGATAACCGCAGCGCCTGTGTCGTCGCCGAGAGGAGAGTCAAACTCTTCGTCGGGAAGAGACTCAAAGCTTACGCCGAGACGCTCAAGCATTCTTGCAGCCTCTCTTGTTGTAAGCGCAACGTCAACGTCAGGATAACCTGAGGCGTCCTCGTCATCACGGGTAACCTCAAATTTCTTTGCGGTACAGGGCATAATTGATACGCTGAAAATGTTTTTCGGGTCAATTCCTGCTTTTTCTGCGTAATATGTCTTGATTACAGCGCCGCCCATCTGCTGAGGTGATTTACAGGTTGAAAGATGAGAGAGAAGCTCGGGATAATAGAACTCACAGAATTTTACCCAGCCGGGTGAACAGGACGTAATCATCGGGAGAGTACCGCCGTTCTTAATTCTCTCTACAAGCTCGTTAGCTTCCTCAACGATTGTAAGGTCAGCAGCAAAGTCGGTATCAAATACCTTATCAAAGCCGAGACGTCTGAGTCCTGCAACCATCTTTCCTTCAACGTTTGTTCCGATAGGTAAACCGAAGCATTCGCCGATTGTTGCACGAACTGAAGGCGCAGTCTGTACGATTACAATCTTATCGGGGTCAGCAAGCGCGTCCCATACCTTATCGGTATCGTCTCTTTCGGTAAGAGCGCCCGTAGGACAAACTGCAGTACACTGGCCGCAGGAGATACAGGGAGTATCGTTAAGCGACTTGTTGTAAGCCTGACCGATAGATGTGTCAAAGCCTCTGTCGTTAGGTCCGATAACGGAAACGAACTGCTCAGCGCAGGCTGCAACGCAGCGGCGGCAGAGGATACATTTATTATTATCTCTTACGAGATGGGGTGTGCTTAAATCAAGCTCATACTTAGGCTTGGTTCCCTCAAAGCTTGACTGCTCTACGCCGTAATCGCGGCAGAGCTTCTGAAGCTCACAGTTAGTAGAACGCTTACAGGAAAGGCAGCTCTTGTCGTGAACTGAAAGAATAAGCTCAAGAGTTGTTTTTCTTGCCTTCTGAATAGCCTCGGTATTAGTTTTAACCTCCATACCCTCTGATACGGGGTATACGCAGGCAGTAACCTGGCGGAAGCCTCTGCCCTCGTTTGCTTCAACGATACAGATACGGCAGGCGCCGATTTCGTTCTTTTGCTTCATAAAGCATAATGTCGGTATTTCAATTCCGATTTTACGCGCAGCTTCTAAGATAGTAGAGCCCTGAGGAACGCTGACATCTATGCCGTTAATTTTTAAGTTAACCATATTCATATCCTTTTGACTCCTTTCTTATTTCTTGCTGATTGCCTTGAACTTACAGTTGTTAATACAAGCGCCGCACTTAATACATTTCGACGGGTCGATTCTGTAAGAGGGAAGCTTGTGACCTGGAGCGGTGTAAACAGTCTTTTCGATTGTTTCAGCGGGGCAGTTTCTCGCGCATTTTCCGCATCCGACGCACTTTTCTTTATCAATAACGTAAGTAAGAAGGCTTTTACATACGCCTGCGGGACATTTCTTTTCCTTAACGTGAGCCTCATACTCGTTACGGAAGAATTTAAGAGTAGCGAGTACGGGGTTCGGAGCAGTCTGTCCGAGACCGCAGGCTGAGTTGGATTTAATATAGTAGCAAAGCTCTTCGAGCTTATCAAGGTCTTCCATAGTACCGTTGCCGCTTGTAATCTTTTCGAGCATTTCAAGAAGTCTCTTAGTACCTACGCGGCAGGGAGTACATTTACCGCAGGATTCGTCAACGGTAAATTCAAGGAAGAACTTAGCGATATCAACCATACAGGTATCCTCGTCCATAACGATAAGTCCGCCCGAACCCATCATACAGCCGATAGCCGTAAGGTTGTCGTAGTCGATCTCCGTGTCAATAAGAGCAGCGGGGATACATCCGCCTGAGGGACCTCCTGTCTGAGCGGCCTTGAATTTCTTTCCGTTCGGGATACCGCCGCCGATATCGTAAATGATTTCGCGAAGCGTCGTTCCCATAGGAACCTCAACGAGTCCCGTGTGCTTGATTTTACCGCCGAGAGCGAATACCTTAGTACCCTTTGAACGCTCGGTACCCATTGATGCGAACCAGTCGGCGCCCTTTAAGATAATCTGAGGTACGTTAGCAAAGGTCTCAACGTTATTTTCAACAGTCGGTTTTCCGAAAAGTCCCTTAACAGCAGGGAACGGGGGACGCGGTTTGGGCTCGCCGCGGTTACCCTCGATTGAGTGCATAAGAGCGGTTTCCTCGCCGCATACGAATGCGCCAGCGCCGAGACGGATTTCAAGGTCAAAATCAAAGCCCGACTCAAAGATGTTTTTACCGAGGAGTCCGTACTCTCTCGCCTGATTTATAGCAAGCTGTAATCTTGCAACGGCGATGGGATACTCGGCACGAACATATACAAAGCCCTTAGTAGCGCCGATAGCGTATCCGCAGATAGCCATAGCCTCGATAATAGCGTGGGGGTCGCCTTCAAGAACGCTTCTGTCCATAAACGCGCCCGGGTCGCCCTCGTCGGCGTTACATACTACGTATTTCTGGTCAGCCTTATTCGGAGCGCAGAGAGACCATTTAAAGCCTGTAGGGAATCCGCCGCCGCCGCGGCCTCTGAGTCCCGATTTCTTGATTTCCTCAATAACGTCCTCGGGAGTCATTTCGGTAAGAACCTTACCGAGAGCGGCATAACCGTCCATCGCTATGTATTCGTCGATGTTTTCGGGGTCGATAACACCGCAGTTACGAAGCGCTACACGGTGCTGTGACTTATAGAAATCCGTATCATTAAGCGAAACGTTGCCCGTAAGGTCTTCAACGGGAGCCTTTGAATCGTTATAAACAAGACGCTCAACAACTCTTCCCTTAAGAAGATGCTCTTCAACGATTTCGGGTACATCCTCGGGCTTAACCTGAGAATAGAATGTTCCGTCGGGGTATACGATTACAACCGGACCGAGAGCACAAAGACCGAAACAGCCCGTCTGAACAAGCTTGATTTCATCTTCAAGGTCGAAGCTCTTGATGTTTTCAGCAAAAGCCTCCTGAACCTTTTTGCTTCCCGATGAGGTGCAGCCTGTACCGCCGCAGATAAGAACTTGTGAAGGAATCATATACTAA
>CAMVRG010000135.1 GCA_947169815.1 uncultured Clostridia bacterium
ATATGCTCTGCACTCCTCAGACTCATCCTGAAGCCCGGGAAGAAGAAGCTTAACGTTTTTATTCGTTTCGGTAAGCTTTTCAATCATCTTCATAAGCATAATCTGATTTTTACGGAAACAGAAATCAGCAGGATATATCATAAGAAAATCGTCGATAGGATATCCGTATTTTTCACGAAGCAGTATTTTTTCTTCGGGTGTTTTCGCTTTAAATCTTCCAAGCTCAACTCCGACGCCGTTAACGTGAAGAATCTTCCCCGCCTTAACAAAATCTCTTTTCGCAATCTCGTAATCTTCGGAGTTTATTGTAATAAGGCAGTCGGTGTATTTTGAAAGATATTTTTCGGCATTGTAATATAATAACCAGTTCTTTTTGGAAGCGCCGTTATAAAAATGGAAGCCGTGAGCGGTATAAATTACCTTCATACCTCTTTTACGCGCTTTGATTGAGGCAAGGCGGGTAATTACCGCGCCCATCGGGGTGTGACAGTGTACCGCGTCATATCCGCCGTTTTCAATTATCTTTTTAAGTTTAAAGTAAGCCTTTATGTTTCCGAAGCTGTAAGGTGTACGCGTAAACGGCACCTCATAAACAGTATCAATAGCAGAGGTATCGAGCCCCTGCTTTTTATCGGAATTGTCTCTGTACGCGGCGTCAACCGTACAGCCAAGCTCTTTAAGTCTTTTAATGAACGGCATATGAAACTGACCTATATGGCTTCTTACCGTTGCAACAAATAATATCTTCATTAATTATCCTTTTTTCGGTTTATTATTTCGTAGATAATCCGTTTTGTTTCCTCATGCTTATGAACAAAGAATACGGGTTTTTGAGAAGAAAGCATTTTTTCGTATTCCCTGTTCGCCCTGATTCCCGATTCAAATACGGATTTAATTTCGTTTAAATCTGTTATCTTTGAGGTATCGCAGAAGGCTCTCGCAAGAATAGCCATAGAAGAGCCGAGTCTGTAATGCTCACAAAGAATACTTTCAGCGGGAAGAGCAACGTCGCTTCCGACCGCGCCTACGCCGCCGATACCGAAAGGTATTCCTTTATTTCGTATTTTTTCGGCTATACAGTCAACCGTACCGTCAGTCAGAAGTTCAAACATAAAGCGCTTATTCTGACTGAGGTGTAAATCGTTAAGCCCGATATGAATTTCATCAATTCCGTCAAGGGACAGGATTTCATCAAGTTTTTTTACCGCCTCGTCGGTTTCGAGAAGAAGAAGCGTTTTAGCTCTTTTTGAAACAAAGCCGATAAAACGTTTAACCTCGTCGGCAGTTTTAAACATCGGGAGCATAATTACATCCGCGCCCGCTTCAATAACCGAATTAATCTCTTTTTCGGAATCGGCGTGAACGGGATTAACTCTTACAAGAAGCTCGGACTTATCAAGCACGCCGCGAAGGTTTATAACGTCGTTTACTGTATGTCTGTTTTTTACTGTATCAAGGTTCGGCTGTCGTTCTTCCTTACCGATATATTCCATATCGACAAAGATTCTGTCAACTCCGCAACTCTGAGCAATCAGAGCAACCTCGGGATTATTGGTTATATAGAAATACTTAAGCATTTATTTCGGTAACATCCTCGCTTACATCGTCGGAAGCCGAGCCGACTACGGTTACGCCGTGGTTAAGGTTATCCTCATTTTTAAGCACCTTAAGCGCGGTTTTAATCAGGATTCTGATATCAAGTAACAGAGAGCAATTATCAACATACCAGACGTTGAGCCTTATTCTCTCGTGCCATTCTACCTCTTTTCTTCCGTTTATCTGAGCCCAGCCCGTTATACCCGGTCTTACCTCAAACATTCTGAGCTGCGCTTCGGTATAATCCTCAAGCGGCCACGGATGATATGTAAGAGGAGGACGCGGACCTACAAAACTCATATCGCCTTTAAGTACATTCAATAGTTGAGGCAGCTCGTCAAGGCTTGTCTTTCTCAGAATCCTTCCGACCCTTGTAACTCTCGGGTCTCCAGAGAATGAATACTGTCCCGTACCCTGACTCTCAGCGCCGACGCACATTGAACGGAATTTATAAATATTAAAAAGCCGAGCGTCAAGGCCGAGCCGTTCCTGCTTAAAGATAACGGCGCCCTTGCTGTCCAGCTTAATAAGAATAGCAATAATTAAAAAAAGCGGAGATAATACGATAAGACCGACAAGGCTGATAACTATATCAAATAATCTTTTGAAAAAAGACTTATACATAATAATCTCTCCTTATAGTTTAATATATTATATTATATAATATTTTAAAAGTCAATAAAAATAATAAGCAGCGTTACTGACGCTGCTTAATTCTTGATATGAGATTTTTTACGGAAAGACAATCCGCTTCCCTCAAAAGCCTTTTATATCTTTCCATATTGTACTGTGAATGTTCCGTTTCCTTTGACCACAGGTGGATAGTCCACGCGTCGTTTCCGAAATATGTACTGATAAGAACACCGACGGCTGCCATTTTAACCTTAGAGAGAACGTCGCGGTCATACACAGCCTGCATAAAGTATTTGTAAATGAAATACATCGCAATATTTTCAGTAAAATAACTGTTTTCGATTTTACAGTCTTTCGGATTATTCACCTTTTCTTCCCACTCGGGATTTATAAGCTCGGGATTTCTGAAAACATCAAAAAAGTCTGTATCATCGCTCGGGTTATCATACTTCCCGAGCTCGTTTTGAAGATAGTCCGCATATTCAAGCATATCAATCAGTCTTTGTGAAACGGGCTTACCGTCGGATTGAAGAATTGCGTATATTTTCGTTCTCGCTTTAAGCAGTTTATAGTAAAGCTCGCCGTCAATGTCGTTAAGCGATGGCAGCTCGGAATTTATTTCCTCATCAAAGGTAAGATGTCCGTTAAGAGCGTAGATTAAATCCGCCGCAACGGGACAGGAAAAGGAAATTCCGATTTCACGTACAGAGCCGAAATCGTAGATAAATCTCGGAAACGTACGGCAGGTATAAGGCGTACGCTCCCCTCCGAGTGCAATATGCATATCGCAGAGATTTTCTTCATTGAGAAACGGACAGCGCTTTTTCGGAGCAAGAGTAAAAATCGTATTGCCGAATTCATCCTTATCAAGTACTCTGTCTATTCTCGTTTTTATTTCAAGCGAAGGGTCAAGCGTATTATAATAATTCAGAGATTCTTCGTCTGCGTCAACCTCCCAGCCCTGACAGCACGAATCGGGACACTCCCCCGCTATACACTTGAAATTCTTATAATAACACGGTTTAACAATTTTCATAATCTATTCTCGCAAGCTGACTGTTTTTATATCTGAAATCCGTCGTTACGTCCTTAATGAGCTTAATTTCAGGAGGAAGGTTTACGCGGTCTTCCCCGTCGCAAAGCTCTATTTCAAGAATGGCTTTATCACTCCAGAAATCAAAAACATCAAGTTCAAAATACTGCTTATCGTAAACGAAGCAGTATCTGTCCTTTTTTACAGGTCTTTTAGTTTTATCCGCCGATTTAAGAAGTTTATTATACTCTTCTTCGCCAATCAGATGTTCATACTCGTGAGAAGCGCTATCGCTTATTTTCATCTTAACTGTCTCATAGTAAAGAGTAATCCCGTCAGCGGTTCTTTTTCTTATTCTACGCGTTCCGAGTTCAAAATCAAGATAGACCTGTTCAATACGATATTTATACGGATAGTATATTTTTAAAGCGTTCAAATCTGGAAATTCAATGAGAAATTTCTTTTCGCTTTCAATGTTATTTTCAAGCTGAAATATCTCTTTTTCAAGCTTTTCAACAGTATCGCAGCACCTTAAATGAGGGTGCCCCGTCCATCGTTTTAAAGCCTCCTCGGTATAAGGAGACATTAAAACAGCAATATCGAATTCAGTCCATTCAGACGGCTGTATTACGTTCTCTGAACAAAAATAATCGACATTATCTCGATTAATGTCAATTATTTTATCACATATTAAAGCAATTTTCATATTAATCCTTAAGCTTATTACACATCATTCTTGCAACCTTATATACGTCGCCGCAGCCGAGAGTAATTACTAAATCGCCTTCCTTTGCGTTAGCGCACACATAGTCGCATATTTCTTCAAAGGTATCAAGCTGAACAGCGCCCTCAATCTTGTCGCTGAGGTCGGTTGCTTTAATACCGATAGTATTAATTTCGCGCGAACCCATTATTTTACTTATTACGCATTTATCGGCAATACTGAGTACCTCGGCAAAGTCGTCAAGGAGATTTGCGGTACGCGTATAGGTAAACGGCTGATGAACCGCCCACACCCTTTTATATCCCATTTTCTTGGCGGCGTTAAGCGTTACTC
>CAMVRG010000136.1 GCA_947169815.1 uncultured Clostridia bacterium
AGTATCGACAATCGTAAACGAGCTTGTAAGCATATTCTGAAAGGCGACGGGCATAGCGAGTCTGAACGCGGTTACCCAGAAGCCCTTATCCTTAAAAAGTTTAATCATTGTTGCTGAGTTCCTTAATCTTATCTCTTATGAACGCCGCGTGCTCAAATTCAAGCATCTTTGCGGCCTCCTTCATTTCGCGCGTAAGCTTCTCAATCATTATCTTACGCTCTCTTGCGGTCATCTTACGTCCCGCCTTATCAAGAGATTTCTTATCGGTAATTTCGATAATATCCCTTACGTCCTTTTTAATAGTCTGAGGCTTTATTCCGTGCGCTTCGTTATACGCCTCCTGAATTCCGCGGCGCCTGAGCGTTTCGCTTATAGCCCTTTCCATAGAGGGCGTTACCGAATCTGCGTACATAATTACCTCGCCGTGCTCGTTACGGGCGGCTCGTCCTATCGTCTGAACGAGGGAGGTTTCGCTTCTTAAAAAGCCCTCCTTATCCGCGTCGAGAATAGCAACGAGCGATACCTCAGGTATATCGAGCCCCTCGCGCAGAAGGTTAATTCCGACGAGCACGTCAAAGTTACCGAGCCTTAAATCGCGGATAATCTCCATACGCTCGATAGTATCAATATCGTGGTGCATATACCTTACCTTTATGCCGAAGCCCTCAAGGTAGGCGGTCAAATCCTCCGCCATCTTCTTTGTAAGCGTTGTAACGAGGATTCTTTCGTCCCTTTCCGTACGCATATTAATCTCGCTTACAAGGTCGTCCATCTGGTCCTCGGTTGGCTTTACGGTAATATTCGGGTCAAGAAGTCCCGTAGGTCTTATAACCTGCTCGACAATCTGAGTTGATTTTTCCTTTTCAAACTCAGCGGGAGTTGCTGAGGTAAATATTACCTGATTTATTTTTCCGTAGAATTCGTCAAAGGTGAGCGGGCGGTTATCGTATGCCGACGGAAGCCTGAAGCCGAAATCTATAAGGCTCTTTTTTCTTGAACGGTCGCCGCCGTACATTCCGTGAACCTGCGGCAGCATAACGTGGCTCTCATCAACGAAAAGAAGAAAGTCGTCTGGGAAATAGTCAAGAAGAGTGAACGGCGCGCTGCCCGCTTTTCTTCCGCTCATTATCCTTGAATAGTTTTCTATTCCCTTACAAAAGCCCGTCTCCTCAAGCATTTCAATATCGTTCATAGTTCTTTCGCGGATACGCTGAGCCTCAAGGAGCTTTCCGTTTTCCTCAAAATACTTAACGCGCTCAACCATTTCGTCATAGATTTCCTGAATTGCGATTTTAAGCTTATCCTGTCCTACGACGTAGAGCGAGGCGGGATAAATTGCGGCGTGGCTGAGGTATCCCTCAACCTTACCCGTCAGGGGGTCAATCTCGCTTATACGGTCAATTTCGTCGCCGAAAAACTCAACCCTTACAGCCTTTCCGCTGCTTCCCGCGGGGAAAATCTCAACCGTATCCCCTCTTACTCTGAACTTATTTCTTACAAAGTTAATGTCGTTTCTTTCATACTGAATTTCAACAAGCTTTGAAATAAGCTCGTCGCGCTCCTTATTCATACCCTCGCGAAGAGAGATTACCATATTCTGATAATCAACGGGGTCGCCTATCGAATAAATACACGAAACCGAGGCGACTATAATTACGTCGCGCCTTTCGGAAAGCGCAGAGGCGGCGCTGTGGCGGAGCTTGTCTATCTCGTCGTTAACAGCGCTGTCCTTTTCAATATAGGTATCCGTAGTAGGAACGTAAGCCTCGGGCTGATAGTAATCGTAATACGATACAAAGTATTCTACCGCGTTATTCGGGAAAAATTCCTTAAACTCGCTGCAAAGCTGAGCCGCAAGCGTTTTATTATGAGCGAGAACGAGAGTAGGACGGTTTACCTTTTCGATAATATTCGCCATTGTAAAGGTTTTTCCCGAGCCCGTAACGCCCATAAGCGTCTGCTCCTTATCGCCTCTTAAAACGCCGTTTGCAAGCGCTTCAATCGCCTCGGGCTGGTCGCCCGTAGGCTTGAATTTACTGACTAACTGAAACTTATCCATTATATGTCACCTGAAATATTTTACCTAAAAATGTGTATTCAGTATATTATACTATACAGAAATATAAATGTCAACCAATGTCAACCGCGTTTAGAACGTTTGTTTATCAATCAGGCGTTTGACAAGTAAAATAATATATTTTATAATGTTTCGTATGAAAAGTATAATTGTTAAAGCTAACGACAGCGGACAGAGGATTGATAAGTTTTTACTCAAAACCTTTGAGAGCCTTCCGAAGTCTATGATGTTCAAGCAGATAAGAAAGAAAAATATCAAGCTCAATAAAAAACGCTGCGCCCCCGAACAGATAATAAACGAGGGCGATATAATTGAGCTTTATTTAAACGACGATTTGCTTATCGAAAAGAAAAAGCATTACGATTTTCTTTCGGCGCCTAAAACACCCGATATTTTATACGAGGACGAGAACATAGCGCTGTTAGTAAAGCCTCAGGGTATGCTCTGCCACCCCGACGGAAAGGAATATGTCAATACTCTTACCGCATCGTTCAAGCGTTATCTGTACGAAAAGGGCGAATGGAAACCCGAGGAAGAAAACTCCTTTACCCCCGCTCTTGCTAACAGAATAGACCGTAATACGGGCGGAATAGTAATAGGCGTTAAAAACTATCAGGCGCTGAAAATTCTTAACGAAAGGATAAGAGCGCGGGAGGTTAAAAAGTTTTATCTCACTATCGCCGAGGGGAAGCTCCCGAAAAAAATCGATACGCTTACGGGCTATCTTATTAAGGACGAAAAACGGAATATGGTAACCGTTAGCGAAAGTGAAATCCCCGATTCAAAAAGAATAGTTACGCGTTACGCCGTTCTCGATTATAACGGCGAAAACTCGCTTCTTGAAATTGAGCTTCTTACGGGAAGAACGCACCAGATTCGCGCCCACCTCGCGTCAATCGGCAATCCCCTTCTCGGCGACGGAAAGTACGGAAAAAAGCACGGTCGCTATAAGCAGGAGCTTTACTCCTATAAGATTAAATTTGAGTTCACATCGGACGCCGGAATACTTAATTACCTTAACGGAAAGGAATTTGAAATAAAGGATTGTCCGATAAAAGACAGATATAACAAAAACCCCGATTAATTCGGGGTTTTGTTTTTCTCTTCAATTATTCTTCTGATTTCCTCCTGTGCTTCCTCGATTTCATATTGAAATTCTCTCGAAGAAACGCGCAGCGCTCCGCTTCCGAGGATTATAAGCTGTTCAAGCGCGTCAGAGGTAACAACCCGTACCTTATTATTCTTTGCGAGCTTATGAGAGGTCTTTTCGATATACATATCCGCCGTCTCGGCTTCCTTCGTATAAACGATATTTATATTATCAACCTTTTCGACCTCGCGGAAATTTCCTTTAACCTTATACGCGTCAAAGACGAGGATAACCTCGCATTTTTTATACCCCTGATAATTACAGAGAATATTTGTAAGCGCGACTCTTGCGCCGTCGATACTGCTTTCGGCAAGCTCTCTGAGGCTGTCCCACGAATAGATAACGTTATAACCGTCGACAAGAAGGTATTCCTTACCGTCGTAGTTCGTCTTATCGCGTCTTTTATAGTTTTCCTTTTTTGCTTTATCCGAATAGGTAATCTGCGGTTGCGAGGAAATATCGCGCCGCTTAATCGGACCGTAGGTATTTTCAAATATTTTCATAAGCTCCTTATCGGAAGCGAAAATATCCTTTTTATTCTTTACGGAATTAAGGCTGAAATGAGAATCGCTTACCGAGGCGCTTTTCGGCTTTGAAAGGGCGCTCGGAAGATGCATATGAGACTTAACCTCGTTCCATTTCACGTTATACCCCGCCCCGTGAGAGCAGAAAACGGAATCGGCGGTATTAAATGTATCGGCATCGGCTACGTAGCCGATTTTTTCAATTACCTCGTCGGTATTATGGCACACTCCGTAGCCGTCAAACGAACAGGAAAACCTTCCGAGACCGTGGGTATACTGCAAAACCTCCCTCGTATACTCGCTCATTTCCGATACGGGAGCGCGCCCCGTAATAACCGTAACATCTCCTCTCGTTTCGGGAGAGTCAAAGGAGCCCGACATACGCTGAATATCCGTCATAGCCCTTCCCACGCACTCTGAGGGAACCTCAAGAACGAAGCGGTACATAGGCTCAAGCAGTACCGACTCGGCACTCATAAGCCCCTGCCTCACCGCGCGGTATGTCGCCTGACGGAAGTCG
>CAMVRG010000137.1 GCA_947169815.1 uncultured Clostridia bacterium
AGGAGTGCTTTAATAAGTGGAAAAACGGTCGAAAGAGGTGAGAATATGAAAACAAATTTTAAACAGAGTATGAAAAGAAGGATACTTATCCTTTTGGCTGTTGTTGTATTTCTGTTCGGAATTGACGCGTTTCGTATTCTTTATCTTCAGGTAGTAAGGGGCGACGAGCTCTCCGCTAAGGCTGAGTCTCAGCAGCTTCTCGATACCGAGGTATCCGCAATGCGCGGAACTATCTATGACGACAGCGGAAATATTCTCGCTCAGTCCGCAACGGTGTGGAATATTTTTATCGACCCGCTCAATATCAAAAACGAAAACGACAGAACTCTTATTGTCGACACTCTTTCTCAGTATCTCGGGCTCAACGCCGAGGAGAAGAAGGAGCTTATTGAAAAATCGAAGAAACAGAATCACTATGCCGTTGTCGGCGAAAAAGTAGAGAATTCGGTCAAGGAAAAGATTTCAAAGTTCTCGGCTGATCATAAGTTTGCAAGTGTTATCGGTATGGAACAGACGACGAGGCGCTACTATCCCTACGGCGATTTCGCTTCCTCCGTTCTCGGCTTCGTAGGTAACGATAACCAGGGACTCAGCGGAATTGAGTCGTATTATGACGACGAGCTGAAGGGAACTAACGGAAGAATTATTACCGTTAAGGACTCAAAGGGCAATAAGCTTCCTACCGATTATGAAACCTCGATTGACGCGACCGACGGAAATTCCCTCGTTCTTACTATTAATCAGGATATTCAGTATTATCTCGAAAAGGGACTCCGCCAGACCTATAAGGAATTCGGCTGCAAGGGCGCTTACGGTATCGTTATGGACTGTAAAACGGGCGCAATCCTTGCTATGAGCTCGCTTCCAGACTTTGACTGTAACGAGCCTTATAAGCTCACTAATAAAAAGCCCGTCTCTTATTTTGAACAGAAAATCAGAGAGGAAAGAGAGAGGGAAAAGAAAAAGAACAAGGAAGAAACGACCGCGGTTCAGGTAAACGGCGCTGAGACTACGGCGCCCACTACCGAAAAGCCGAAGACGAAGGAAGAGGAAGAAAAAGAGATAAAGGCGCTCGCAAACTCTCTTGCCGTACAGAATCAGTGGAGAAACTTTACGGTATCCGATACCTACGTACCGGGTTCGGTATTCAAAACCTTTATGGCGTCCGCGGCGCTTGAGGAAAACGTAGTGGGGCTTGACTTTACGTATACCTGCTCGGGCTCAATCAGAGTTGCCGACCATACAATGAAATGTCATTATCACCCCGGCCACGGAACTCAGAATTTAACTCAGGGGCTTGAAAACTCCTGTAACCCGTTCTTTATTACGGTAGGACAGAAGCTCGGAGTACATAATTACTTTAAATATTTTGACGCATTCGGCTTTACGAAGAAAACCGATATCGACCTTCCGGGCGAAGCGATGTCACAGTACGTCGGCGAGGAGCACTACGGAATAGTTGAGCTTGCCTCCGCTTCCTTCGGTCAGACGAACTCCCTTACGCCTATTCAGGTTTGCTCGGGAATCTGCGCGATAGCTAACGGCGGAACTCTTCTTAAGCCCTATGTTGTGGCTGAGATTAAGGACGCTAACGGAAACACCGTGAAGAAAACCGAAAAAACCGAGGTAAGGCGGGTAATCAGCGAGGAGACCTCAAAGAAGGTCAGAACGATGATGAAGGCGGTTGTTGACGAGGGTACTGGTAAAAACGGCTATGTAGCGGGTTACAGAGTCGGCGGTAAAACGGGTACCTCAACGAAGCTCGGTGAATCAAAGGCGGGTGAAAAGGATAAGTATATCGTATCCTTCGCAGCTATTGCTCCGTCCGATAATCCAGAGGTTGCAATGCTTATTCTCGTTGACGAGCCTAACGTAGACCTCGGCGGCGGCGCGCTTTGCGCTCCCATAGCAGCCCAGGTAGTTGAACAGGCGATGCAGGTAAGAAACATTGAGCCGAGATACGACGATAAAGAGGCTGAAAACAGGTCAATATCAACGCCTAACGTTATAGGCGAAAACACGGAGTCGGCAAAGAACGAGCTTGAAAACAGCAAGCTTAAATATAAAGTTATAGGTAAAGGTAAAAAGGTACTCAGTCAGTCGCCGTCAGCAAATTCGACTATTCCGCTCGGCGGCAGAGTAATACTTTATACCGAAAACACCGTAAGGAAAAAGGCTAAGGTTCCCGATTTCAGCGGTATGACCGTAGGTCAGGCCAACGAGGCAGCCGCCGAAGCAGGGCTTAATATTGAAATTAACGGAAACTCTCTGAGCTCGGCGAACGTCGTAGCGTACAGACAGTCCATAGAAAAGAACAGTGAAATAGAGCTCGGCTCTGTTGTAATAGTAACGTTTAAGAGCAATCAGTCCGTGCTGGACTAAGGGTAAGAATTATGAAGCTTTCCGAGATTTTAAAAGGAATCCAGGTTAAAAATGAATATACCGACGTTGAGGTATGCGAGGTTACTCAGGATTCGCGTCAGGTTGAAAAGGGCTGGCTCTTTATATGTATAAAGGGCGCAAGCTTCGACGGTCATTCGGTAGCGGGCGAGATGCTTGAAAAGGGCGCCGCGGCGGTAGTTGTTGAACGCGATTTAGGTCTTGACTCTCAGATTATTGTTGAGAATACAAGAGCCGCGCTTTCGCCGATTTGCGCTAATTTCTTCGGTAACCCAGCCGAAAAGCTTAAGCTTATCGGACTTACGGGAACTAATGGTAAGACTACGACTACCTTTCTTATTAAACAGATTCTCGAAAACTGCGGTAAAAAGGTAGGTCTTATCGGAACGGTTCAGAATATGGTGGGAAGCGAGGTTTACCCCGCCCACTATACTACCCCCGACCCTCACGAGCTTCAGTCGCTTTTCAAAAAAATGGCTGACGCGGGCTGCGAATACTGCGTTATGGAGGTATCCTCCCAGGCGCTCGCTCAGGGAAGAGTAAACGGAGTGCATTTCCTCGTCGGCGTTTTCACAAATCTTACTCAGGACCATCTTGACTATCATAAAACCTGGGAAAACTATTTTGCTTCAAAGCGTATGCTTTTTGAAAACTGCGATACCGCGGTTACTAATATAGACGACGAATACGGACTTAAAATCGTTGAGGGGCTTGACTGTAAGGTAGTTACCTATTCGGTTGATAATAACAAGTCCGATTTTACGGCTAAGAACGTTGTCTTCTCTTCCGAGGGCGTAAAATACGAGCTCGTAAGCGATACAATCGGAAGAGTGGACTGTCCTATACCGGGGCGTTTCAGCGTATATAATTCGCTTTGCGCCGCTTCGGTTGCGCTCGTTCTCGGCTTTGATTTCCGCGAGGTCGTAATCGCCCTTTCAAAGTCAAAGGGAGTTAAGGGAAGAATTGAGGTTGTACCTACCGATACGGATTATACGGTAATTATCGACTATGCCCATTCTCCCGACGGACTAAAAAATATCATTTCCTCGTTAAAGGAAATTGCCGAGGGTAGGGTAGTTACGGTATTCGGCTGCGGCGGCGACAGAGATAAAACAAAGCGCCCGAAGATGGGCAGGGTAGCCGCCAAACTTTCGGATTTCTGTGTTGTAACGAGCGATAACCCGAGAAGTGAGGAGCCCTCAAAAATAATTGAGGATATCCTTGAGGGAATGAAGGATGTCAAAACGCCGTATAAGGTAGTTGAAAACCGAAAAGAGGCAATCCGCTGGGCTATGGAAAACGCTCAGAAGAACGATATTATCCTTCTTGCAGGAAAGGGACACGAAACCTATCAGATTTTGCCTACGGGTACTATCCATTTTGACGAACGCGAGGTAGTAAACGAGGTATTAAGTAATAAATAAAATCACAGGAGAATAAAATGAGCATTACAGTTGCCAATATTATTTCGGCGGTTATCGCCTTCGGCGTTACGGGAGGTCTCGGATTTATCGTTATCCCGTGGCTGAGAAAGCTGAAATTCGGACAGACAATTCTTGATATAGGCCCCTCCTGGCACAAGTCGAAGCAGGGTACTCCCAATATGGGCGGTATTATGTTCGCGATAGGAATTATCACAGCGGTAATTGTTGCGGCGCTTACCTTCAGTATTTCGGGCGGAAACCTTGAAAGCAGCTACGCTTCGGTTCTTGAGGGACGCGATATAGTTCTTGTAATATCAAGCCTCTGCCTTGCGCTGGGCTGCGGTATAGTCGGCTTTACCGACGACTTTATCAAAATCAAAATGAAGAGAAACGAGG
>CAMVRG010000138.1 GCA_947169815.1 uncultured Clostridia bacterium
CTTTTTAGTCGGAAAGTCAATAATTATTACAATTAGTTAATATTTTGTTTAGAATTATATTTGTGCAATATATACAAGTATTAGATTATTATTCAATTATTCAAAGCGCATTTATAGTGCAACTTCCACAATTTCGCCAGACTTGACGGTAACAAGCAGTTTAGCTCCGTCAAGCTCCCATTTATCGCATTTTCTGCAAATATCGAACCTTAAATCCGAAGCGTCGGGCGCGCCTGACTGACTTGTAAATTTAAGCTCACTTAGTCCCTCGTCGCGTACGTCTGCGCTCGTCATGCCGAAGAAGATAAGCTTTTCTCCCCCGTTATTGTAATACTCGCTGAGTATATCAAAATAGTAAAGCTGATTATCAAGCTCCACTCCCGTAAGTCCCCAGCCCGCGCCAGCAGCGTCAGAGGCTAAAACGTGATAAGCGGGAATTCCGTTCATTCTCAGCATATACTCAAAATACTGACTGTATGAAAACGACGAGCCGACGCCGTTAAGAACTGTATCAAGACAGCTTACGGTTTCGTCAATTTCGGTTTTATTTTCGCTTATCTTAACCGACGAAGCAATATAATTATAAAGCTTAACGACATACACGTTTTTATTTGTAGTACCCTCGCTGCATTTTTTGTAAGTCTCATTTACGGTATCAATAAACTGCTGAGTCTTGCTTTTGTGCTCCTCTTCGGGGTACTTGTATTCAATATTCACGCCCGAATTATCGTCGTTAACGCTTAAATCCTTAACAAGAGCAGAAAGCGGAAAAGAGGTATAAAAGAGCTGAAGCACTGAATCGAGCATACCCGTATTCATTCTGAGCTCAGGGGTATAGTCTATAACGCATTGACAAAGCTTTTCATACGCATTTACGGCGCTCTGGTCATAGCTTGAATAAGCTGCGTCATATGTAAATTCAAGCTGCTGTTCTTCCTCCTCGGTCTCCTCATTCTTTTTGGCTGAACAGGCGCAGAACAGGGAAAGAATTAAGGACAGCACTAATAATACGCTTATTGTTTTTCTCATTATCTTACCTCGATTTCAGAAAGAATCATTCCGACCTTATCGTGAATTACGAGGTCGGCGTTTTTATCGGCGGGAGTCGCATCGCGGTTAATAAGAACAAAATACTTTCCGCCGAAATATCTTATAAAGCCCGCCGCGGGATATACGTTAAGCGAGGTTCCCGCAACTATAAGACAGTCCACTGAGGATATTGCATTAAGCGCGCCGTTAATAACGTCGCTGTCAAGCCCCTCCTCATACAGTACAACGTCGGGCTTAATAATACCGCCGCACTCGCATTCTGGTATTCCCTCGCTGTTTTTTATGTATTCAGCCGTAAAGAACTTTCCGCATCTCTGACAGTAGTTTCTGTGAACGCTGCCGTGAAGTTCAAATACGTTTTTACTTCCCGCCTTCTGATGCAGACCGTCGATATTCTGAGTTACAACCGCTTTCAGCTTCCCTGCTTTTTCAAGCTCGGCGAGTTTTAAGTGAGCGGCGTTAGGCTCAGCGTCAAGGGCGAGCATTTTATCTCTGTAAAAATTATAAAAATAATCGGTATGGGAATTAAAAAAGGTATGGCTTAAAATCTCCTCTGGCGGATAATCGTATTTCTGATTATAAAGACCGTCAACCGAACGGAAATCGGGTATTCCGCTTTCGGTAGATACCCCGGCGCCGCCGAAGAAAACTATACTCTCTGATTCGTTAATAATTTCCTGTAAAGTCATAATTCACCTAAAAGTTCATATTATTCCAGCCCCAGTGCTCGATTTCGTCATACTTGACATAAGTACGCGAAGCAGGGACTCCGAGATATTCTTCCGAAAGGTCGCAGATTCTTTTTGTTAAATCGTCGAATGCCGAATCAGAGGCGTTACCGAAAATCGAAACCGAAAACATAGCGCAAGGCGCTGAGTCGCCCTTAAACCACATTGAAGAAGGCTCTTCAATATTTACCATAAGCCACGCCTCGCTTTTCCCCGGGATAGCGGAAATAGCGTTTCCGAGCTCGGATTTAAGCTCCTCCTTGCAGGCGTCTACCCTTTCGGAATTAGTTTTAACGTTAATAAACGGCATAAAATCATCTCCATTATTATTGTATAAAATAATTATATATTCACTTAATAAAAATTGCAATAAAAAATATTGAAGAAAGCAGAGCGTTGTGATAGAATAGGTAAAACGAAGGAGGATATTATTATTATGAATATATGGCACGACATATCGCCGAAAAGAATTAAAAAGGATAAGTTTTATGCAGTAATTGAAATATCAAAGGGCGGAAAAAATAAGTATGAGCTCGACAAGGAAACGGGTATGCTTAAGCTCGACAGAGTTCTTTTTACCTCTACCCACTACCCCGCTAACTACGGCTTTATACCGCGCACCTACGCCGCGGATAAAGACCCGCTCGACGTTCTCGTTTTGTGCAGCGAAATAATAAGACCGATGACGATAGTTGAATGCGTACCTATCGGCGTTCTTATTATGGAGGACGGCGGCGCAAAGGACGAAAAGATTATAGCCGTTCCTGTAAACGACCCGAATTACAGCTTTTATCGTAATATCGACCAGCTGCCCCCTCACAGATTTGAGGAAATCAAGCATTTCTTCGAGGTATATAAGAGCCTTGAACACGATAAAAACACCTCGGTAACCGAGGTTAAGCCGAGAGAGGTTGCAGAGGAGATAATTCAGAGCTGTATTGATTCCTACATAGAAAACTTCCAGTTATAAAAAACGCCGACACAGGATATCCTGTGTCGGATTTTTTTTATTCTTCGGGATTATCCGTTTCGTCTAAAATCGGAACATCGGGAAAAAGCGTTTCAGTTTCAGAGGCAGTCTCTTCTGTTTCGGTAGTTTCTGTAATTACGGGCTCCTCCTCTTTAACGGGAAGAGTTCCGTTTATCATAAGACTCTCAAATTCCTCGCCGCTGATTTTTTCTCTTTCAAGAAGAGTGTTTGCAATAAGCTCAAGTTTATCAAAATGTTCGCTTAAAATCTTTTCTGTCTTAGCATAAGCGGCGCGCATAATGCGTTCTACCTCGTCGTCAATTCTTGCGGAGGTTGCGTCGCTGTAATTATTAACGTGGCCGTAATCCTTGCCGAGAAATACCTCGCCGTTACCCGCGTCGTATACAACGGGGCCGAGCGAATCGCTCATTCCGTACTTGGTTACCATATCGCGGCAGATTTCAGTAGCGCGCTGAAGGTCATTTGAAGCGCCTGTTGAAATATCCTTAAGTGCAAGCGCTTCGGCTACGCGTCCGCCGAACATAGAGATAAGGTGGTTAAGCATATCGTTTCTCGAATCGAAGGTCTCCTCCTGCGGCGTATACCAGGTGTATCCGCCCGCGCCGAGTCCTCTCGGTACGATAGAGACTTCCTTAACGGGGTCGTGACCCTCAACGTAGAAAGCAGAAACAGCGTGTCCCGCCTCGTGAAATGCGGTAAGCTTTTTAGCTTTTTCGGTATACTTATGGGATTTCTTTTCCGTTCCGAGTTCAACTCTTGAGGTAGCGTCTACGATTTCCTCAGAGGTAATAGCCTTCTTGCCGCGCTTAACCGCAAGAATTGCCGCCTCGTTCATAAGGTTTTCAAGGTCAGCGCCCGTAAAGCCCATAGTATCCTTCGCAATTTCTTTAAAGTCAACGTCGGGAGCAAGGGGCTTATTCTTTGAGTGAACCTTTAAAATATCCTCTCTTCCCTGCTGGTCGGGACGGTTAACGGTAATCTGTCTGTCAAATCTTCCGGGTCTTAAAAGAGCGGGGTCGAGAACGTCGGGACGGTTTGTAGCTGCCATAACGATGACGCCGCTGTTAGTTCCGAAGCCGTCCATCTCTACAAGAAGCTGGTTAAGGGTCTGTTCGCGCTCGTCGTTTCCGCCGCCCATACCTGTTCCTCTGTGACGGCCTACGGCGTCAATCTCGTCGATAAAAACGATAGCGGGCGATTTCTTCTTAGCCTGCTCAAAAAGGTCTCTTACGCGGGACGCGCCGACGCCGACATACATCTCAACGAAATCGGAGCCTGAAATCGAGAGGAAAGGAGCTCCCGCCTCGCCCGCAACAGCCTTGGCGAGAAGCGTTTTACCCGTACCCGGAGGGCCTACAAGAAGAACGCCCTTCGGAATTCTTGCGCCGAGTTTAGTATA
>CAMVRG010000139.1 GCA_947169815.1 uncultured Clostridia bacterium
CGGCGCGGAGGATCCCGGAGAGAGAGCAGGGGGAACGGGCGAAGCCCTCGACGGTGTATATGCGGCGTCTCGCGGACTTATGAAGCTTATTACAAGAGCGCCAGAGGCGTTTGAAAGCGGCGAATTTATTGAAAACGCCGCCGAAAAATGTACCGTTTCAATAGGTCATACGAACGCTACAGCCGAAGAGTGCAAGAGAGCGTTTGACAAGGGCGCAAGCCATATCACGCATTTATATAACGCTATGTCACAGATGACCGCGCGCGAGGCGGGAGCCGTCGGCGCCGCGCTTGACGGTAACGTTACCTGCGAACTTATCTGCGACGGGAAGCATATCTGCCCCGAGGTACTGAGAAATACCTTTAAAATTCTCGGGGAAAACAGAGCGGTTGTTGTAAGCGATTCAATGCGCGCCGCGGGGCTCGGCGAGGGCGAATACGAGCTCGGCGGTCATACGGTATACGTAAAGAAAAACGACGGCGTTGCAAGGCTTGAAGACTCAACTATCGCTGCGTCGGTAACTAATCTTTTTTATGAATTTAAAAATCTTCTCTCCTTCGGGATTGACTTTAAAGCGGCGCTTAAGGCGTGTACAATTAACCCCGCCCGTGTAATCGGCGAGGATGAAAATATCGGCTCTATAGCCGTCGGAAAATACGCCGACCTTATAGTTCTTGACGAAAAAATGGATATTACAGAGGTTTATATAAATGGAACACGTTCTTAATATAGTACTCATAGAACCCGAAATCCCGCAGAATACGGGGAATATCGCACGCTCATGCGCCGCGACGGGGGCGAGGCTTCACCTCGTAGAGCCTATGGGCTTCCGTATTGACGATAAAAAGCTGAAAAGAGCGGGGCTCGACTACTGGGACAAGCTCAATATTACTTTTTACGATTCAACCGAGGACTTTTTTGAAAAGAACAGGGGCGGAAATTTTTACTATTTTACAACTAAGGCGGAGCAGGCGCATACCGATATTGAGTACCCGAATAACTGTTATCTCGTTTTCGGAAAGGAAACCAAGGGGCTTCCCGAGGAGCTTTTAAAGGCTAACCACGATAGCTGCGTAAGGCTTCCGATGAGGGGAATAATCCGCTCGCTCAATCTCTCAAACGCCGTAGCGGTCGGGATTTATGAGGTTTTACGCCAGTGGAATTACCCCGAGCTTTCGCTTAAAGGCGAGCTCCATAACCTTAAATGGTAATACACCTGAAACAGCCTTCGGTAATCCGAAGGCTGTTTTCATATTGTCTTTAATAGCTTTATGTTTTTTCCTTGTTCATCCTCACCGATATAAACGACTTTATTAAAGCCGCAATCGGTATATAGTTTAAGCGCAGGAAAATTATCCAAATCCACTCCTATCGACATCTCTCTATACCCGAGTTCTTTTGCTTTATCAGTTATGAAATCGACAAGTATCTTGCCGATACCTTTGCACCTGTATTCCGACTTAACTATCAAATGTGAAACATATACGCGTTGATTCGGTATAGTATAATCCGAATCCTTCATATCTTTTACCAAAGATATTTCACCGATGAATTCATTGTTGTCTTTACAGATATACGTAATTCGGTTACCATTTTTTAGCTCGTCCAAAAACTTTTCGGCGAGCTTTCTTTGCTTTTTCGTATTCCATAAGTTATTGCATTTATCAAATTTTTCAACTTGCAATAATTCTATGTTCATATTTACAGATTAAACCTTTCCTTAATCATTTTTGCAGTTTCTTCCGCTGAAAGATTGGTATTATCAATCTTGATATAATTCTCAAACGGTATTTCTCCATCGTAGCTTTCAATACGATAATTGCTGTCATCATCAATTAATCTTTTGTTTGACAATTCGATATTGCGCTTTGAGGGTTTGTTTTTCAATCGGTTTTCACTGCCGTTCCTTTCAAGCCTTACGCTCTGCGGAGCAACGAGTTCCACATAATAAAAATCAGTATTATACGGCTCAAAAATGCTTTTGATATGCTCAATATAATCCCAATCCTGATGGTCAAACGCACACATATAAGTAAATATCAAGCCGTATTTATCACTTTTGGCAAATTCTTCAAAGATAATCTCACGGAATCTTTTGATTGCATTCCCGTTAAAATCACCGAATATTTCCAATATTGGCTCTATGCTCATATGATTATGAAACAGCCTTAAATCCGTTATTTTTGTCAGCTCCTGACCTACTGTCATTTTACCGACAGCGGCATTGCCGATAATAAATACTAATTTCATAATTCTTCCTCCTAACAAAAATATCCGAAGATGATTTTTTATTTGTCAAATTCAAAATGGTTTTTTCTAAAAATGTCAAGCATATGAATTGAAAATCCCGTCATGTCATCCCTTTCACATATACTGTGCAGGAATTTCATATACTCCTCAAATTCTCTTTTGTTCAGTCTGTTGAGTTTGTTGTTTACTACGTATGATAGCATATCCACACCGACAAAATGCAGACGTGTAACATTGTAGCGTTTCATCATCTCGTCAATTTCAGGCTTTCTGTATAATTCAAAGATTTCGTTCGGACTTGATATAGCGTGGTAGTCATCGGTTATCATTCCTTTTTCAAGCAGACCGAGAATACGCCTTTCATAAAACATTTTGTACATGCAGGTATCATTATTGCAGTAAGCCGCATATATAACACCGTCTGTTTTTGCAACCCTTATTGCTTCGCTCAAGGCGGCGTGCTTATCCACATCAGTAAACAAGTGATACATCGGTCCAAGCAGTAAAACAATATCAAAGGTTTCATCTTCCAAAAATGACAAGTCAACGGCGTTACCTTCAATAATTTTGATATGATGTTCCGCCTTAACCTTCTTTTTCATAATTTCAATATTGTGCGATACAAGCTCAACCGATGTAATATCATATCCTTTATCTGCAAGAGCGATTGAGTATCTTCCTGTTCCTGCGCCGATTTCAAGTATCTTTGCGTCGTCAAACAAATACTTTTCAATATGTTCCATTGTAAGCAAATACTCGGGACGCCTGTTTTTCTTAAGCAATCTTCCATCTTCATCATAGTGGTTATAATAGTTTTTTATAGAATCCATTATTTTTCTCCTTTTAATAAAAAATAACTGCTGATAAACCTTGTGTTCATCAGCAGTTTAGTAATTTATATATCTTTACAAAACTATCTTAAATGAACACAGCACCAAAAAGCCCAACTATACTGTCTGGGCTGCTGCGGCTGTGCATTCAGTTTTGAAAAATACTTATTCATAATAATTACCTCGTTTTGATAATGGTAACATAAAATGTTTGTAATGTCAATTTGTCATTCTGACGGAACCCAAAATAGTCCGTTATATGTAATTATTTTAAATCGGGGCGGGAATATAGTTCTTGATTTTTTTGTTGTTTTGTGTATAATGTAAAATGTAATAATATTGTAACTTTTATAATTCTTTTGTAATAAATAGAGGAAAGGGTATGAATCTACTTAAAAAAGCAGTAATAAGCGTAATGATTTTTATAATTGCGTTTCTTCCGTGTTCGGTTACGGCGTGGGCGGTTTCAACCGATACTATGGTATCAAAGCTCATATCGGTAGCTGAAAACGAGGTCGGATATTCAAGCTCGGGAAGCTATTCAAAATACGGCGAATGGTACGGCTATCAGGGCGGCTGGTGTACTACCTTCGCCATCTGGTGCTTCAATAAAACGGGCGAATCCCTCGGCGTAAAGCTTTACGCTAATATCGTTCCGAGCGGCGGAAACTGTAATTCTATGATAAGCTGGTTTACAAATAAGGGAAGATACCATAAGCGCTCGTCGGGCTATACTCCGAAGCGCGGCGATTTAATCTTCTTCGACTGGAGCGGTAACGGCTCAGCCCAGCACGTCGGAATAGTAAAGAGCGTATCGGGAAATAACGTATATACTATTGAGGGAAACTGTTCGGGAAAGGTTAAGGAAAAATCCTATTCCCCCTCGGGCTCAAAGCCCTATGCGAGCACAAGCTCGATCTTAGGCTACGGAAATCCCGACTGGGGCTCGGTAGGAAGCGGCGGACAGCCGAAGGCAGCGGCAACGAAGGCGGCTACTACAAAGGCAAAAAAGAAAAAGTCAAAGAAGAAAACAACTATCGAAAAAACTACCGGAAAGACGACTGAAAAATCTACAACTACTACAAAG
>CAMVRG010000140.1 GCA_947169815.1 uncultured Clostridia bacterium
TTCTTGACACCGACGTTGTTGAGATATGCCGTTGCCATCACCACAGATGCACGAATTTCCCCGACTCAATCAGAAACACTTTCGGAACGTCAAGATTTCCTCAGAATCCCCAGAAGGCGGTTCTTGTTACTCTTGGACTTTTCTCAATCATTCAGCTGTCCCGCGACGTTCAGCTTCTCATTCCTGCGGTTGATTTCTGCGTACCCGAAAGAGAGTGCGACTGCTCAACCCAGAGCCCGTGCGAAAACTTCCAGAATATCGAATTCCCCGTTGACGAATTCTTCCCTCCCGATGCTGAGGACATGGAACCGTAAAAATAAAAATGCGTATCCTCAGATACGCATTTTTTTATTTTATTTCTTTTTATCAAAGGCGGGATAAGTACGCCGATAAAGTGAATTGATATGCCTGAAATAGTCGGCGTCTATGCTGTCGACAGTTTCCCTCGTAGTACGGAAACGCCAGTTCTTTTCGGCAACTCCGGGTATGTTCATTCTCGCGTCCGAGCCAAAGCCGCACATATCCTGAAGCGTAATGATTGCAACGTTTGACGCGCTCTGCCATACCGCCTCGGTAATCGCTCTGCACGAAGCGGAACGGTAGCCACCCTCGCCCCAGTTACCGCCGCTGAAATGACAGTAATCAAGAGCGAAGCGTCTCTCCTCCTCGCTCGCTTCCCAGAGCCAGCCGAGGATGGTATTGTTATCGTGAGTGCCTATATAATTTACCGAGTTTTTTTCGGCGTTGTGGGGAAGGTGGGTTGAGTCGGAATTAGCGTCGAAGGCGAACTGAGCGACCTTCATACCGGGGAAACCAGTATCCTCAAGAAGCTTTATAACGTCCTCGCCGAAGGTTCCGAGGTCCTCGGCTATAATCGGCGCGTCCTTTCCGAATTTTTCAAATACGGCGTCGAATAAATCCATCTTCGGTCCGTCGAGCCATTCGCCGACCTTAGCGGTTTTACTGTCGGCGGGGACAGCCCAGTATGACGCGAACGCCCTGAAATGGTCGATTCTTACCGTATCAAAGGTGTTGAGTGCGTGCTCAAGTCTTGAAAGCCACCACGAATAATTATCCTTTTTCATAGCCTTCCAGTCGTAAATCGGATTGCCCCAGAGCTGACCGTCCTCGCTGAAATAATCGGGCGGAACTCCCGCAACCTTTTCGACCTTGAGCGTTTTTTCGTCGATGAGGAACATCGGAAGATTTGACCACACGTCGGCGCTGTCAAGCGCTACGTATATAGGCATATCGCCGATTACCGCAACGCCCTTTTCATTAGCGTATTTCTTTATTTCGTTCCACTGTTTGTAGAAAATATACTGAACGAATTTCCAGAAAGCCGCCTTGTCCTCGTAGTCGTATACGTTTTTTATACAGGTGAAATAGTGAGAGTGCTTTTCCGACCATTCCCACCACGGCTTTTCGCCCTCAATTTCCTTTACCGCCATATATACCGCATAGTCGGTAAGCCACGGATTGCTGAGCTCAAATTCCTTTATTTCCCTTGCGATTTCGTCGTTTACCCCGAGAAATGCTTTTCTAAGCGTTTCGAGCCTTTTCTCAGCCGCGTATTCATAGTCCGCCGTATAGGGGGAAGCGGGGCAGACGTTTGATTTTACCTCGCTTTCGTCGATTAAGCCCATGTCCCTGAGCCCCTCGGGATTAATGAAAAGATAGTTTCCCGCAAAGGCGCTCGGAGAGCAATAGGGCGAATTAGCCGAATCAATCGGGTTAAAGGGTAATACCTGCCAGTAGGTAAAGCCCATATCCGCAATTCTGTCAATAAAGTGAGTGACGTTTTCGTTGAATACGCCAACGCCGTAAACCGACGGCATTGAGCTTATGTGAAGAAGAACGCCCGCTCCTCTTTTCTTAAGCATATTCTGTCTCCTTGAATGTAATAAAAATATAATAACACTTCAGCGCCTTAAAATCAACATTTTAGATACTTTATATAATTTATATTATAAAAATTATTAAATATTTATTATTTTATATATTGAATATAATTATGTCATTTGTTATAATACAGAAATAGTGGGTCAGTATAACTTTACGGAAAGGAGCGAGAGCGTGTCAGCCGATATTAAGCGCATAAGCGAAGCGGAGCTTGAAGAGCAGAAAAAATACGAAAATAAGGTTAAATCGCTCCTCGCTCAGCGATATAGGGACAAGCCTCTTGCCTGCGTTGTAACCTACGGATGTCAGCAAAATGTCGCCGACAGCGAGAGAATAAAGGGTATGCTCAGCGTTATGGGGTATGAATTTACCGATAAGCGTAACGAGGCGAAGCTTGTAATTTTTAATACCTGCGCCGTACGCGAGCACGCTGAGGACAGAGTTTACGGTAACGTAGGCGCGCTGAAAAAATATAAGCTAGCTAACCCCGACGTTATAATAGCCCTTTGCGGCTGTATGATGCAGCAAAAGCACATAGCCGAAAAAATGCACGAATCGTTCCCGTTCGTCGACCTCGTTTTCGGAACTCACGTTGTTCACCGCCTTCCCGAGCTTCTCTATAAGGCGCTGACAAGAAGAAAAAGAGTTTACGAGCTTCCCGATACCGACGGCGTAATAGCCGAGGGAATCCCCGTAAGAAGAGATAACGAAAAAAAGGCGTTTATCCCGATTATGTATGGATGTAATAATTTCTGTTCATACTGTATAGTGCCTTACGTAAGAGGGCGCGAGAGAAGCCGTAAGGTTGAGGACATCAGGCGCGAATTTACAGAGCTTGTCAATTCGGGATACAAGGAGATAATGCTCCTCGGTCAGAACGTAAATTCCTACGGTAAGGATTTGGAGCCGAGGGTATCGTTTTCGGAGCTTCTGAGAATTCTCAACGGTATTGAGGGCGATTTCAGAATACTCTTTATGACGAGCCACCCCAAGGACTGTACAAAAGAGCTTCTTGAAACTATGGCTCAGTGCGATAAAATCGCAAATCATCTACACCTTCCGTTCCAGAGCGGAAATAACCGTATCCTTAAACTTATGAACAGGGGATACACGAGAGAAAAATATCTCAGCCTTATCAACTACGCAAAGGAATTAATGGGCGACGAGCTGTCTGTTACGAGCGATATTATAGTGGGCTTCCCGGGCGAAACCTATGAGGAATTCCTCGACACGAAAAGCCTTGTTGAGGAAATAGGGGCGACCTCGCTTTTCACCTTTATCTATTCAAAGAGAGAGGGAACTCCCGCCGCTGAAATGGACGACCCCGTACCCCATGAGGAAAAGGCTAAATGGCTCGCCGAGCTGCTCGAGCTTCAGGAGCAGATGTCGGCAAAACAGATGAAACTTCACGCGGGCAAAACCTTTAAGTGCTTTGTCTACGGGAAGGGAAAACTCGGTGATAATTATCTTGCCGCGAGAACCGACGGCAATTTGATTATAGAATTTGAAGGCGACGAAGGGCTCATCGGAACCTTCCAGAGAATAAAAGTAGTTGAGCCGCTCACCTACGTTTTACGGGGCGAGAAAATATAAAGAAAGAGGTACAAAACAATGAGCTTGGAATCAATTTTAAGAGAACTCGGAAAAGAAATTCAGGCAGACCCGAGATTTAAGGCGCTTAAGGACGCCGCCGCTGCTAACGATAAGGACGAAACCCTTCAGAAGCAGATGCAGGAGTTACAGCTTATCTCCCTTAAATATCAGCAGGAAGCCACTAAGGGCGAAGAGGCTGACGAGGAGAGAATCAACGAATTACAGAACCAGTATCAGGAGCTTTACACCGAGGTAATGAAGGGCGAGAATATGATGAAGTATTCCGCGGCGGCTGCTGAGATGGAAGAGATGGCTAAGTATATAAGCGGAATGATAGGTCTTTTCTTTGACGGACAGGACCCTGAAACCTGTGAGCTTCCCGACCCTGACTGTACTCACGACTGTTCAACCTGCGGAGGCTGCCAGTAATTAATTTCACAGATAAACCGTAACGAGAGGAGAAGAAAATGGCTAAAAAGGGCGAGCTGTCCCCGATGATGCAGCAGTATTTTCAGGTGAAAAAAGAATATCCCGGAGTCATTTTGTTCTTCCGTCTCGAGATCGGAAGAGCACAC
>CAMVRG010000141.1 GCA_947169815.1 uncultured Clostridia bacterium
TACGCTTGTGCTGTCTTCCCTCATAAAGCATAGGCATAATAACGTTAATTCTCTTAGCCTTGCTTGAGGTAGCCGAGATAACTCTCTTAAGGTCGGCGAAATGGTCGTCGGGGGATTTCGGAACCGTCATACCGTACATATTATATGTAACGGAATAGTTAAAGCAGTCTGCGACTATATATAAATCATATCCTCTTATAGAGTCGTTTATAACTACCTTACCTTCGCCCGAGCCGAAACGTACTACGTTTTTGTTAATCTGGTACGTATCGCGGTGATAGCCGTAAAAGGCTATTGTGTTTTTGTGCTCCTCAGCCTGCTCAGCGCGCCATCTGACAATATAATTGTCAATCTTGGCTGCAAGCTCCTCGCAACCGGGAAGGGCAATAATGCCGAGCGGTCCGTAGGGAATGGTCTGTACCTCGTTTGCTGTAATTCTTGGCATGATAATCTCCTCTCATCCTTGTTATATTGATATTTTACAACAAAATTATCAAAAAATAAACATTAAATGATAATTTTTGATTTAGATAATTTCGTCTCTTTTCGGGCGATATTTAGACAGTTTCAACAATATTATCCTTTTTCCTGAAGATTTTAAATTTTTTCTGAAGAAAATATCCGATAAGCGCAAGCCACGCCGCGCCGCTTATCGCCGCGCCGATTAATAAGCCGCGGGGCTCATACTTTAAGGTTATCCTGTGCTCGCCCGCGCTTATTTTACAGCCGAGCTGACAGTCTGCAATTTCAAATATCTCAGCCTTTTTACCGTCGATATAAATGCTCCAGCCTCTGTCGTACGGAATTGAGGTGTAAAGATAACCGTCATAGCCCGCGTTTACCGTACCGCTGAGCTTGCTGTCGCTGAAGCTTTCAATGTTGAACGCGCCCTGCTCAAGAAGCTCATAAGCGCTCGTGAATACGTCGTTATCCACGTTATAGGCGTAAATGTCGAAGAACGAGCTTTCGGCGTCTATCGAGCCGCATTCAAGCGAGGCGGTAACTATTTCGCCCTTTTTATGATAGCCTAAATCAATAATGTTGGGCTCGTCAATATTCTGATAGTGAGTGTGTTCCTCGTTGTCCCACGAATAATTTACGTTTTCAATTTCAGGCGAGGTTATATATACATAGAGGTTTCCGTCTCTTACGTTTTTAATATCAATATCTATCGAAGCCGTCGTCGTGTCCTTATCGAGCTTAGAGAAATAGTAGGTGCCGTTTTCGGTAATTTCGTCGGTTGAGGTTCCGTCGGTATCAAAGCCCGCTATCTCGGCGGGAACGAATACGTCGGATACTCCCGCGGCGCGGTCAATGAATTCCTCCTGCGCCTCAAACGGATTTCCTTCCTCAACAACCCATTTCTTTATATCCTCGGATACGCAGAACGCAACGGGAAGGTAATAATCGTTTTCATATACCTCAGCCTTATTGTCCTTTGTCGTATAGGTATTCGTATAATACTCCGCGGACGGCTGTATGCTCTCGTCGGTTTTTATGATGTATTTCAGCGCGTACATCATATTATAAACGGGGGTCTGGGCGTTGTAGGTGTATGAGTTTATACGGTTGCTTGAATTACCGAGAGAATACTGATTCTGCGAATAATCCTCATACGCCATTGAAGAGAAGGTGCTCATTCCGCGGTAGCCGTAAAGACACGGGTCCATCCTTGTATCAAGATAACTCAGCTCTAAACGGTAAAAACCCTTGTCGTTACCGTAAACGTTTTTAATCGCCTCTCTGTACGTGTCGTAATGAACTACGTAGTCCTTTTCATACTGAGTGAATACGAAGGAATTCATATCCGCAACGATAATTTCACAGAAAGCAACGCAGAAAACGCAGAGTCCGAGAATGAATTTCTGCATTTTTCCTTTTTTGAGAACAAGAAGAAACGCGGTCCAGACGAGAATGAGAGCGATATTGAGATATATTGTGTACTCGCTCATCTTGTTCGTCATAAACTTCTGCATAATTATTACTGCAAAAATCCAGAGCATTCCGCAAAAGGCAACGTCTCTGTACTGAACTGCCTTAATGAATTTAAGCCCTCTGAACGCAATTACGAGAATAAAGAAGGAATACATAAAGCTGAATCTGTACGGCAAGTCGTTCGGGAAATGAAGCGCGTGCCATACGAAATTAAACCAGTTATTGTTAAAACTGAATACGAAGAAGATGATTAAAAGAACGTAAACAATCTTTTCCTTCATACGTATTTTGTTGTTGACGATATAAAGCGGAAGAAGAATGACGCTCAGAACGGAGCAGTATATGTTCGGAAGAACGTCGTCGCCCGAGGAGCGTATAGTCGTTTCAAGCCCCGCAAGATGAGAGGTAATGAGATTAAGAAGCTCAAAGTAGCTTGAAAACGTAGTCGGGGGCGAATCTGAGGTAGCCGACGCGCCCTGAAGAATAATGAATACGGGGATAAGCGTTACCGCGCAGAGCATAGCGCAAAGCACGGACGAAACCGCAAAGATAACGCCTCTGTTTAAAAAGCGGTTATTCATAAAGCTTTTAATCGAATTAGCCTTATACTCAGCTTTTTCGTCAAGCTTAGACGAGCCGCCTTCGATAACGAAATAAGCGAAGAAATATATAACCGAGAAAAGACAGGTCATATATCCGATATAGTAGGTAGAGTAAAGGAGTACGGTAAGCGACGCGACATAGCACGCGGGCTTTCCGTATTTTATAATTCTCTCGATTCCGAGGATTATGAGCGGGAACAGAATCATTCCGTCGAGCCACATTATGTTCCAGTAGTAAGCGAGAAAATATGAGCAAAACGCGTAGAAGCCGCCGAAGGCTGCGCTTACGAGCGAGTGGCTCTTCTGGGAATGTTTAAGATATAGGGTAAACGTACCCGCGCTTAATATACCCTTAAGAGCTACAAGAGTTGTGATAGCGTAGGGCATATCCTTTCTGTCGAAAAGGAAAATAACGGCTGAAAGCGGGCTTGAAAGATAGTTAAAGTAGTTTCCGAGGAAGGACGAGCCGCCGCCCGAATTCCACGAATATAAAAAGCTCTGAAAATGAGTAACCCTGTCGTAAAGCTCACAGAATAGCGGACCGTACTGGTGGTATAAATCCATTCTGAGTACGGTGAGGTCGCCGAAGGGGAAGAGCGTTGAAACGAGATAGATAAATACAAACGAAAGGAACGCAAGCCCCATTGAAGCGGCTATAAATCTGTTGCGGAAAAAGACTCTGTAAAGCCCAGTGTCTGTCATATCCGACGCTTTTTTGCGGCAGTCGAAAACTATCAGCCTGTCAAAATAGTAGTTGAAAAAGAGATAGATAAAGAATATTACAAAGAATACGAAGCCGAATTTCTGTTTTAAAAGAGTTACGAAAACAAATGAGGCTATCTTATAGAAGCCGAAGTCTATAAGACATCTGAAAATGTAAAAGACTATCTGTTTTGGAGTCGTAGTTCTTGCGTTGAAGGGGAAAACAAATTTTCTTTCAAGAACAAATAAAACAGCCGCCGAGATTACCGCCGCAATTCCGCACGAAACAGGGGCGGAAAGCGAAAGGGCAACCTTGAAAAGCTGTTTTAATACGAGAAAAAGCAACGATACCGCAAAGAAGGAGATACCCCAGCTTACGGTTTCGGCGTTTATGAATTTATTTGCAGAAAGCTTTTTAGACGCAGTAGTAATATCCATTGCTCATCCTCTAAATTATAATACATAAAGATAATAGCATAATTTATTTTATTCTTCAATCAAAGCGGCGCAATTTTAACCTTTTGTAATATTTAACGGGACAATCTCATAATATTCAGTGAGGTGAGGGAATTGATACCCGAAAGCGTGCTCAGACATATGAGTCCTTCTGTGAAGGAAGCGTTCAATATGGTCGATTCTCAGATATTCGGCAAGGTCAGCGAAATACGTATAAAACGAAAAGGCTTCATTACGCTTGTAATAAGAAATTCAACTTATTTTATTGATTATAACGGAGATTTGTACGACTCACCTCCCGCC
>CAMVRG010000142.1 GCA_947169815.1 uncultured Clostridia bacterium
TCATTCCCGAAAAGCCGCCGAGAGCCTCATAAAACGCCTGACCGAGAACGATACCCGTATCCTCAGCAGTATGGTGCGTGTCAACCTCAAGGTCGCCCACCGCCTTAAGCTTTAAGCCGAAGCCGCCGTGCTTTGCAAATGCGTCGAGCATATGGTCAAAAAAGCCTATGCCCGTGCTGATTTCAGTTTCGCCGCCGTCAAGGTTAAGCTCGGCAAGGATTTTAGTTTCCTTTGTATTTCTTTCTACTTTAGCTGTCCTCATAATATCACCATTATTTTTCAAATCTTACCTTAATTGAATTTGCGTGAGCGGTAAGTCCCTCAGTTTCGGCAAGGGCAATAATATCGTCCTTGGCGTTTCTGAGGTCGCTGCTTGTGTAATAGATATAAGACGATTTTTTAGTAAAGCTTTCAACTCCGAGCGGGGAGAAAAATCTCGCCGTACCCGAGGTCGGAAGAACGTGGTTCGGTCCTGCATAATAGTCGCCGAGAGGCTCGGGTGCCCAGTGCCCGAGGAATACGGAGCCAGCGTTATAGACTCTTCCTACGTACTTAAGCGGCTCGGCTACGCAGAGCTGACAGTGCTCGGGCGAAAGCTCGTTAGCGAATCTGAACGCCTGCTCAAGGTTTTCGCAAACGATAATCTCGCCGTAATTATCGAGGGACTGTCTTATAATCTCCTGACGCTCAAGAGTTTTAATCTGCTTGTCAATTTCGTGAAGCGTTCTCTTTGCAATACCGTCGTCGGTCGTAAGAAGGATTGAAGAAGCGAGCGGGTCATGCTCCGCCTGAGACATAAGGTCAGCCGCAAGGAAGGCGGGCTCAGCCGTCTTATCGGCAACAATAAGAATCTCACTCGGTCCCGCAACCATATCAATATCAACTATTCCGTAAAGTAGCTTTTTAGCAGTAGCGACATAAATATTGCCTGGGCCTACAATCTTATCAACCTTCGGTATTTTTTCGGTTCCGTAAGCGAGAGCGGCAATAGCCTGAGCTCCGCCTACCATAAACACTCTCGATACTCCCGCAATAGCGGCGGCAGCCATAATATTCGGATTCGGCTTTCCGTCCTTACCCGGGGGCGTTACCATAATAATTTCGCCGCAGCCCGCAATCTTAGCGGGGATTGCGTTCATAAGAACGCTTGAGGGATAGGCGGCGGTACCGCCCGGAACATAGATTCCGACCTTTTCAAGCCCTCTTACCTGCTGGCCCATAATAATGCCTACGCCTCTTGTTGTAATCCAGCTTCTTTCAAGCTGGTGGAGGTGGTAATCCTTGATATTGTTTTTGGCATTAATGAGCGCAATTTTAAACTTGTCGTCAACCTGATTAAGATAGGCGTTTAATTCCTCTTTTTCTATAACGAACTTATGAGGAACCGTTCCGTCGAAACGAACGGTATATTCCCTTACCGCCTCGTCGCCGTTTTTCTTAACGCCGTCGATTATTGAGCTTACTATATCAACAATCTTTTCATCAGTCTGTCCCGCGCGCTTTTTGAGGTTTTCAATAAGAGCGTACTCCGACTTTCCGTTAGCTTTAGTTATCTTCATAATAATTCTCCTGTTTATACCCTGGACGCAAGCTCCAGGTCATTTAAGAAGCTTTCAATTTCTGTTTTACGCAGCTTCATTGACGCCATATTAACTATTACTCTCGCGGAAATAGGGATAATCTCGTCGACTACCTCAAGTCCGTTTTCCCTGAGAGTTGAGCCCGTTTCGACTATGTCGACTATACCGTCGGCAAGTCCGAGCAGAGGAGCAAGCTCAACGCTTCCCTCAATTTTTATTATTTCAACGTCCATACCCTTTGATTCAAAAAATTCCTTTGCAACCTTCGGATACTTGGACGCTACAACCTTTCTCTTATAACCCGAATAGAAATCCTCTCCCTTCGGGCAGGCAAGAGCGAAACGGCATTTACCGATTCCGAGGTCGATAACCTCGTAGAACGAGGAGCCGTGCTCAACTATCGTATCCTTTCCGACGATACCTATATCGCACACGCCGTGTTCAACATAGGTTATAACGTCGGGAGCCTTTGAAAGCACCGCCTCGTATTTATCAACAGGTAAGATTAACCGTCTCCCCTTGTTTTCAAGCTCTGAGGTATCGAGCCCCATAGTTCTGAAAAGCGCTACACTTTTCTTTTCAAGGCGTCCCTTAGTCAGCGCAATTCTCAGCGGTCTTTCAACATTGATAACCTCACGCATAGCCTCGCATACGGCGCCTACCTCAATTCCGAAGCCGATAGCGGGGGCGCTCATTCCGAACTCGCCGAGAAGATTATCATAACGTCCGCCCGAAAGAATCGTGAGCCCCGAGCCCTCGGCGTAACCGTGGAAGATAACGCCCGTATAGTAATTTGAGCGGTTAACGAGACCGAGGTCGAGCATAATATAATCCTTCATGCCCTCCCCGCAAAGCGCGTCGTATACGCTTTTGAGATAATTCAGAGCCTCAACAGCCGCCTTATCGTTATAGAGCTTCTTTGCTTCGTCGATAACCTCGGCGCCGCCGAAGAGTCTCGGAAGCCGCTTTATTACTCTGATTTCTCTGCTGTCGCCGAGACGGTCAAGAAAATCTCCGAGAGCCGCATAATTCTTTTCCTCGATGAGATTACATATATCCGCCTTATCGTTATCGCTTATATTCATTTTACCGAGTATAGCGTTAAAGAATGCGGCGTTGCCTATCTCAATTTTAAAGGAATTGAGCTTACAGCTTTTAAGACTGTTGAACGCGAGCCTAATTACCTCAAGGTCGGCGTCAGACGAGCCGTCGCCTATAAGCTCAACGCCGCTCTGGGCAATTTCGTTAGGCTTACCCGCGAGGTCCTTATTCCTTAAGAATACGCTCTGATTATAATAGAGCCTTACGGGGAAATCGTCGCCGCTCAGTCTCGTTGCTACCATACGCGCAATCGGCATGGTATTATCGGGACGCAATACGGTTGTTCTTCCTCTTGAGTCGGTAAGCTTAAACATCTCCTCCGACTGAATACCCGTATTGTCGCTTTTGAACACGTCGAAGAATTCAATAGCGGGGGTAAGCACCTTTCGGTAGCCCGCCTCTTTAAAAATATCGGATAGAGTATGCTCTACTATTCTTCTGTCGTCGCACTCTTCAAAGAGAAAGTCGCGCGAGCCTTCGGGGGTTATTTTCTGATACCTCATAATTCTGTCCTTTGTTTGTTTAAATTAGAATCCGAAAAATGAAATCTGTTTTGTTTCGGGCAAGTCGCCGAGAGCGCCTGCGCCGCGAAGCGCGTCAACTACGCTCTTTCCGACTCCCGGCTCGTTAGCGAGGTCGTCGGAAGCTATAAAGCCGTCGGGATTTCTCTCAACCGCGTCCGCAATAGCCTTTGCGGCGGTTTCACCTACGCCGTCAATAGCAAGGAACGGAAGCCTTATTTTTCCGTCCTCAATTTTATATACACGCCAGTCGGATTTATATAAATCAACGGGAAGGAACTCATATCCTCTTGCGAGCATTTCATTAACAATCTGAACAACTCCATACTGAGCCTTGTCCTTCTGGCTCGCTTCGTTTTCCTTATCCTTATCGGAAATGAGCTGCATTTTTTCTTTAACGGCAGTTTTGCCCTGAACTGCGGCTACGGCGTCGATAGCGCCGCCGCGTACCGTAAAGAACGCGGAATAGAATTCAAGCGGATAGTAAATCTTATACCACGCTATACGAAGCGCCGCCATTACATACGCAGCCGCGTGAGCCTTCGGGAACATATACTTGATTTTATAACAGGAATCAATATACCACTGCTCAACGCCGATTTTCTTCATCGCCTCTTCATAAGGCGGAAGACCGCCCGAAGCCTTACCCTTACGGGTAATCTCCATAATATTAAAGCAGTCCTCTTTTGAAAGCGGCGATTTCTCGCCCGTTTCGCTCTCATATTTTTCAGCAACGTGAATAAGATGAGTCATAATATCGTCACGGCAGCCGATA
>CAMVRG010000143.1 GCA_947169815.1 uncultured Clostridia bacterium
GTAAGCACCCTTTTCCCAATAAAGACCGATTTCGGGATATCCTTCTCTGTGGGCAACTCTCGCCATAGCAAGATACATACCTACCTCAGAGCATTCGCCGTTAAAGTTATCGCGGAGTCCCTGAACGATTTCCTCGTCAACGCCGCCGATAATACCTACCTTGTGCTCTGCAGCCCAGGTCATTTCCGCGTCAGCGTCTCTTACTTCCATCTTTGCTCCGCAAATCGGACAGTTAGCAATCTCGTCGGCGGTTTCATATCCGCATACGGGGCAGTAATAAATCTTGCCTGTCTTAACCTCTTCCTCTGTCGGTGCGGGTACCTCCGCCTTAGCTTCCTCTTTGGGTTCCATAGGCGCTTTGCAGATAGGACAGATATCCTCGTCGCCTTCGTATCCGCATACGGGACAATACTTTGTAGCCATATTATTTCTCCTTTTCTTTTAATTGGATTAATTCCAAATCAATTATAACATTTAAAACAGCCTGAAAGCAATAAAAATTTATACTTCGTGCTTGTTTTTTACTCTGAGTCGCTCAATAGCTCTCGCAAGGTCAAGCTGAGACTGGCGGTATTCAAATATCGACTGCTCCTGCCTGAGCATTTCCTCGGCTCTGAGCTTAGCCTCCTCGGCTCTTTCGCGGTCAATTTCCTCGGGGCGCTGACAGGAAATACAAACTACGGTAGCGCTGTTATCGAAATACTCTATAAAGCCGCTTCCAATAAACGCGTAAATTTCCTCGCCGTCAGCCGTATTAATCTTCATTTCGCCGTATTCGATAGGCGCCACGGTATTTTCGTGGTGAGCGAGAAAGCCGTAGAGTCCGTCGTCGGCGATAGGTAAAACAAGCTGAACGACCTCGCCCTCGAAGAAGATTCTTCTTGAGCCTACGATTTTAAGATAAAAAGTATCCATATCAATACCTCTTATAAATGCTTCGCCTTTTCAATAGCGTCGTCGATAGTTCCTACGTTAAAGAACGCCGCTTCGGGAAGGTCGTCAACCTCGCCCTCAACGATAGCCTTAAAGCCTCTTACGGACTCCTTAAGCGGAACGTATTTTCCGTCAAGTCCCGTAAACTGCTCCGCTACGTGGAAGGGCTGGGAGAGGAATTTTTCAATTCTTCTCGCGCGGTGTACGGCGAGCTTATCCTCGTCGGAAAGCTCCTCCATACCGAGGATTGCGATAATATCCTGAAGCTCCTTATATTTCTGAAGATACTCCTGAACCTTACGCGCTACCTCGTAATGCTCCTCGCCTACAATATCGACCTCAAGAATTCTTGAGTTACTCTCAAGCGGGTCAACAGCGGGATATATTCCCTTTTCAACTATCTTTCTTGAAAGAACGGTAGTTGCGTCAAGGTGGGCGAAGGTAGTCGCGGGGGCGGGGTCGGTAAGGTCGTCGGCGGGAACGTAAACCGCCTGAACCGACGTAATAGAGCCGTTTTTGGTAGAGGTAATTCTCTCCTGAAGCTCGCCGAGGTCGGTTGAAAGAGTAGGCTGATAACCTACCGCCGAGGGCATACGTCCGAGAAGGGAGGAAACCTCGCTTCCCGCCTGAATAAACCTGAAAATATTATCAATGAAAAGTAAAACATCCTGATGCTCGACGTCGCGGAAATACTCCGCCATCGTAAGTCCCGTTTCGGCAACGCGCATACGCGCTCCCGGGGGCTCGTTCATCTGGCCGAAAACGAGAGCGGTTTTATTAATAACTCCGCTTTCCTTCATCTCGTTCCAGAGGTCGTTACCCTCTCTCGAACGCTCGCCGACTCCCGTGAAAATCGAGTAGCCGCCGTGCTGGGTTGCGACGTTAGTGATAAGCTCCTGAATAAGAACGGTTTTACCTACGCCCGCTCCGCCGAAAAGTCCTACCTTACCGCCCTTCTGATAGGGGGTAAGAAGGTCGATTACCTTAATTCCCGTTTCGAGAATTTCAACCTCGCTTGACTGCTCGTCGAAGGCGGGGGGCTTTCTGTGGATAGACCAGTGCTCCTCGTTATCAAGCTTTTCAAGGCCGTCTATTGTCTCTCCGATAACGTTAAAAAGCCTTCCGAGAGTCTTTTCGCCTATCGGAACTTTTATTGAATCGCCCGTCGAGAGAACCTGCATATCCTTATAAAGACCGTCCGACGCTGCAAGCATAATACAGCGCACGGTATTATTTCCTATATGCTGGGCTACCTCCATAACCGCTCTTTTATCGTTTACGGTTACCTCGAGCGCGTCTTTAATTTTCGGTAGTTTTTCGTCGAAATACACATCGACGACAGGTCCCATAACCTGAATTATTTTTCCGTAACTCATAGCGTCACCATTAATCTTTTTTATTTGCCTTACTGCCCGATACAACCTCGGTTATCTCCTGGGTTATAGCCGCCTGGCGCGCACGGTTATACGCAATCGAAAGCTCGCGGAGCATCTGGTTTGCGCTGTCGGTCGCGCTTTGCATAGCCATCATACGGGCGTTGTGCTCGGCGCAGAAGGATTCTACAAGCGCGCCGAAAATAAAGCCCGTAACATAGTCGGGAACTATGTGCTTAAACACGGTTTCGGCGTCGGGTACGAATACCGCCTCGTCGTACTTATCAACAAGCTCGGTATCCTGAAATTCAATTTTATCCTCATTAAGAGGAAGAATCTTTTTGCATACCGCCTCAAAATTCATTGAGTTGACGACCTTTGTATAAATTACGTATAAGTCGTCAAGCTCTTCCTCCTCAAACAGATTTACAAGCCTTCTTGCGATATGTCTTGCTCTGTTCATAGTCGGATTCTGAGCCGTGTATCTAAAATGAATGTCAACGGGGATATCCTTTTTCTCGAAATAATGACGCCCGAGCTGACCTACGACGAAAAGCATATCGGGTCCGTCCTCAGCCATTTTACTTTCGGCGAGCTTGATAACATTATGGTTATAAGCTCCCGCAAGTCCCTTATCGGCGGTTATCACAAGATATCCCGCCGTTCTTACCGAAGCGTCCTTTTCCTTTCGCTTGTCAAAATAGACGTTGCCCGCCTCGGGCGCTTTATCGAGTATTTTAGCAAGCGAGTCCTGAATCATTTCAAAGTAAGGCTCTGTATTTTTAAGCGTACGCCGAGCCTTCTGAAGCTTCGACGAGGACACCATATACATAGCGTTAGTTATCTTCATAGTGTCCTTAATCGACCTCATACGGCCCTGAATTTCTCTTGCGTTTCCCATAAATCAGTCCTGATTGTTATTAAACATATCAATCGCATAAAGTATTTTTTCACGAAGAGTGTCGTCAAGAGTTTCAGACATATTAATCTCGTTTACAATATCCGAATGCGCATAGTCAAAGTATTCAAGAAGCTCTCTCTGGTGCCTCTTGATTTTACTGTTATCAACGTCAATGAATTTTTTTCCGATTGCGCCTACAAGCGAAATTACCTGATGCGCGAGCGACATCGGCTCGCCGAGCGGCTGTTTAAGAAGCTCCATAAGACCCGAGCCGTATCTGAGCTGAGCCTTGGTGTCGTCGTCAAGGTCGGAGGAAAACTGAGTAAATACCTCCATCTCCCTGTACTGCGCAAGGTCAACCCTCAGCGAGCCCGCAGCCTTTTTCATAGCCTTGGTCTGAGCCGCGCCGCCTACACGCGATACGGAAAGTCCTACGTTAACGGCAGGTCTCTGACCTCCGAAGAAGAGGTCGGATTCAAGATAAATCTGGCCGTCGGTAATTGATATTACGTTAGTCGGAATATAGGCGGATACGTCGCCCGCCTGCGTTTCAATAATCGGAAGCGCGGTTATCGAGCCGCCGCCGAGCTCGGGAGTAAGTCGGCTTGAGCGCTCAAGGAGACGCGAATGAAGATAGAATACGTCTCCGGGGTAAGCCTCTCGTCCCGGGGGCCTTTCAAGAAGAAGCGAAATCGCTCGGTACGCCACCGCGTGCTTACTTAAATCGTCGTATACGATAAGACAGTCCTTACCCTTATAC
>CAMVRG010000144.1 GCA_947169815.1 uncultured Clostridia bacterium
ATAAAAATAGTCGTATTCTATATCTTTAAGCGCGTCGGTAACGAAGCCCTTTATACCATATGAGCCGTCGGCAGTAGTAACATACGTTTCACAGCCGAGGGCTTTGAATTCGTTTTCAAGGAATACCTCGTCTTTAGCGTTAAAGCCTAAAATGACAGTCGGAATAACTCCGCTTTCAATGAGCTTCTTTGCAAGATAATAGAGAGGCGGAACGCCTACTCCTCCGCCGATAAGCACAGGCTTTTCCGTTTTCTTAAGCGTATAACCGTTACCGAGCCCAGTTAGAACATCAAGCGTTTCGCCCGCTTTCATTTCTGAAAGCTGCTCGGTTCCTTCGCCTACAACCTTATAAATAACGGTTACGGTATTTTCACTGCAGTCACATACTGATATGGGACGGCGCAGAAACCTTCCATCAAGCTGAATATTTATAAACTGCCCCGCATTCGTTATTTTTGAGGTATCGCCTTCAAGGAGCATTTTATATACGTCCTTCGCGATTTTTTCGTTAAGTAAGATTTTATACATAAGTCTTCCTATTCCGCGTCTATCGTCGATACGCCGAGGGTAATTTCTTCAAGAACGTCAAGAAGCACCTTAACCGTATCAAGCGAGGTAAACATTGTAACGTTATTATCAACCGCGGCGCGTCTTATCGAAGAGCCGTCTGAATGGCTGTCGCCCGCGTTAATATCAATCGTATTAATTACGTAAGCAATATGTCCCTGACGGAGGGCTACGAGAATTTCGTCGCTTCCGTCCTTGGTGAGCTTACGTCTTACGCGGGTTCTTATTCCGTGCTCCTTAAGATATTTCGCCGTACCGTCGGTAGCTTCTATATTGAAGCCGAGGTCGTAGAATCTCTTTATAAGAGGAAGCGCCTTCGGCTTATCGGCGTCGGCAATAGTTGCAAGAACCGTTCCGTAGTTTGCAACGTTCATTCCGCTCGCCTGAATCGCTTTATAAAGCGCACGCGTAAGGCTTCGGTCATAGCCGATAGCCTCTCCCGTCGATTTCATTTCGGGCGAAAGATAGGTATCCATTCCCTTGAGCTTACTGAACGAGAAGGCGGGAGCCTTAACGTACCATCGCTTCTTTTCGGGCGGGCATACCTCAGTATAGCCCTGCTCCTTAAGGGTATGACCGAGAATAACCTGAGTAGCTATATGAGCCATTGGAACAGATGTCGCCTTTGATAGGAAGGGCACAGTTCTTGAGGAACGAGGATTTACCTCGATTACATATACGTCGTCCTTTTCGTCGGCTATAAACTGAATGTTATAAAGTCCCACTATACCGATAGCCCTGCCGAGCTTTACGGTATAGTCAATTATCTTGTCCTTAACCGTCTGTGATACTGAGAAGGTCGGGTAAACGGAAATACTGTCGCCCGAGTGAACGCCCGTTCTTTCAACGTGTTCCATAATTCCAGGGATAAATACGTCCTCGCCGTCGCAGATTGCGTCAACCTCAAGCTCGCGTCCCATTATGTATTTATCAACAAGAACGGGCTGCTCGGTATTGATTTCAACGGCAGTCTGAAGGTAGTGTCGCAGGCTTTCTTCATTAGCGACTATCTGCATAGCTCTTCCGCCGAGAACGAAGGACGGGCGTACAAGCACGGGATAGCCTATCATATTGGCAACCCTTACGCCCTCTTCAATATCCGTTACCGCAAGTCCCTTAGGCTGAGGAATTTCAAGCTCCTCCATAACCTTTTCAAACGAATCGCGGTTTTCGGCTCTGTCTATCGCTTTAACGTCGGTTCCGATAATAGGAACGCCGAGCGCGTCGAGCGGAGGCGCAAGATTTATAGCGGTCTGTCCGCCGAGGGAAACGACTATTCCGAGCGGTTTTTCAAGCTCGATAATGTTCATAACGTCCTCTACGGTCAGCGGCTCAAAATAAAGCTTGTCCGAGGTAGTGTAGTCGGTTGATACGGTCTCGGGGTTATTATTGATAATAATCGCCTCGTAGCCCGCGTCTCTTATTGACCAGATTGCGTGAACGGTTGAGTAGTCGAACTCTACGCCCTGACCTATTCTTATCGGACCCGAGCCGAGAACGATAATTTTCTTTTTATCGGAAACTATGCTCTCGTTTTCCTCCTCATAGGTTGAGTAGAAATACGGAACGTAGGAATCGAACTCGCTCGCGCAGGTATCAATCATTTTATATACAGGGAAGATTTTATTCTCTTTTCTGAGAGCGAAAACCTCTGCCTCGCTCATATTCCAGAGAATTCCGATAAACTTATCGGAAACGCCCATCTTTTTAGCGTCCCTGAGCGTTTCAGTATCCCCGACGTTTTCTTTAAGAGTCTTTTCAAAATCTACGATATTCTTCAGCTTATCAAGGAAGAACATATCAATTTTAGTTGCGTTATATATAAGTACGAGGTCGGTACCAAGGCGGATGAGCTGAGCTATCGCGAAAAGTCTGTCGTCGGTTCCCGTTCTTATATAATCGAGAAGCTCCTGCGCGGTATAGCCGTCAAACTTCTTATCATAGAGGTGACAAACTCCCGTTTCAAGCGAGCGTATAGCTTTAAGAAGGCTCTCCTCCATTGTTCTACCGATAGCCATAACCTCGCCCGTCGCCTTCATCTGGGTATTGAGGGTATTATTTGCGTCCGCGAATTTATCAAACGGGAAGCGCGCAATCTTTGATACAACGTAGTCGAGAGTCGGCTCAAAGGAGGCGGGCGTATTCGCAATCTGAATTTCGTCAAGGTGCATACCTACGGAAATCTTTGCGCTTACTCTCGCTATCGGGTAGCCCGATGCCTTTGAAGCAAGGGCTGACGAACGCGATACGCGGGGGTTAACCTCGATTAAATAGTAGGAACACGAATGGGGGTCGAGCGCAAACTGAACGTTACAGCCGCCCTCGATTTTCAGCTCTCTTATAATTCTCAGCGCAGAGTCGCGCAGCATATGATACTCTTTATTCGTAAGAGTCTGAGACGGCGCAACAACAACCGAGTCGCCCGTATGAACACCCACTGGGTCTATATTCTCCATATTACAGATTGTGATAGCGGTATCGTTTGCGTCGCGCATTACCTCATACTCAATCTCTTTATAGCCTTTAATCGACTTTTCAACGAGTACCTGATGTACGGGCGAAAGGGCGAGCGCGTTTTTAAGAAGGGTTTTACACTCCTCCGCGTTATCGGCGAAGCCGCCGCCCGTTCCGCCGAGGGTAAACGCGGGGCGTAAAACGACGGGATAGCCTATATCCTCAGCCGCCTTTAAGCCCTCTTCAAGCGAATTCGCGATTTCGCTCGGAAGAACGGGCTCTCCGAGCTTTTCGCAAAGCTCCTTGAACAGCTCTCTGTCCTCGGCTCTTTCGATAGCCTTGAACGAGGTTCCGAGAATTTCAACGTCACACTCCTGCAATACGCCCTTTTTAGCAAGCTGAACGGCAAGGTTAAGTCCCGTCTGGCCGCCGAGCGAGGGTAAAATCGCGTCGGGTCTTTCGTGACGGATAATCCTCGCTACGTATTCAAGAGTAAGGGGCTCCATATAGACCTTATCGGCTATATCGGTATCGGTCATTATTGTTGCGGGGTTAGAGTTGATTAATACAACCTCATATCCCTCCTCGCGAAGAGCAAGACACGCCTGCGTTCCCGAATAGTCGAATTCGGCCGCCTGGCCTATTACGATAGGTCCCGAGCCGATTACAAGAACCTTATGTATATCTGTACGCTTAGGCATTATCCTCACTCTCCTTTCTCATCATTTCAATAAACTCGTCGAACAGGTATCCGCTGTCCTGAGGACCCGGGGCGCTCTCGGGATGATACTGTACCGAGAAGAGCTTTTTCTCCTTACAGGCAACGCCCTCGGCGGTATCGTCGAGAAGGTTTTTATGGGTAAGCGCAAGCTCCGTCCCCTCAAGCGAGTCAACGTCAACCGCGTAGGAA
>CAMVRG010000145.1 GCA_947169815.1 uncultured Clostridia bacterium
TTTTAAGTCCGTAGCGGATTTCCTCGTGCATACCCGTATTAAAAATCTGGGTATAAATCGCGAATATAAATGCGAAAATAAAATACAGCCGCGCAAACGGAGCGATATAGTTTATTACAATCTGTTTTTCTCTTTCGCTTAAAAAGTACCTTATAGCCATAAAACAGAAAATGAGCTTAACCTGGGTTAATACGTCTACCGCGACCGAGAACCAGGACCAGTGCAGCCCGTGGTACAGGTTTGAGAACAGTCCCAGCGACATAGTTATTCCGAGCAAAAACAGCGCGCGGAAGTCGTGGTAATATAGCTTATTCCACTTATATGCAACTACAAGAATTGAAACAATTCCAAGTACCTCGTCGAAATAGCTTCCGTCGAGCTTCCATTCAATAATAATTAACGCGGCAAAGATTGCAAAGACTATTAAGCTTTTAAAATTAAGAATAATTGTTCCGTTAGGCTTTACGACCTGGTGGTCGTCCAAAACGGTTTTGTCGACTTTTTTCTTATCCATTTAGCGTTCCTTATACTGTTATTTTTTATATGCTTTAAAAGAGTGACAGGGATGTCTTCTCTCCTCGGGGGGAGGGGTCATATAATCTCCGAAAACCGTTGAGAGGTATTTATCGTAGTCCTTAAAGCCGAGGACCTTTATTCCGTCGAAATCATAGGCTTCTAAATCGTCCCAGAGCTTTACGGGGTAACACTCGCCCATCTTGTAGTACCCCTCCGCAAGTACGGCGCAGTATTCGCTTTCCTTAATATCCTCAAAGGCTGAATCATAGTGTCTGAGCAGCTTTTTTCTGAACGGAAAAACCGTGCCTCTGAATACTAATTTAGCGATATACTTAGGAGAAAGACCTTTGTTTACTTTTATATCCGAGCCGAGGTGTTCCCAGAACTTACAGTTCTTCCGCGCCTTTTCAACGTTTTTCGGCGCTTCGGTTTCATAGTCCCCGACATAGTCTACGGGGAATATATCAATATATACCCCCATACCCTTTTCGCCTCGGTAGGGCTCGTGTAATTCCGTGCTTTTATCTACCATTTTAGCGAAGGTATAAAAGTAGCTGTCAGAGTAACTGTAATGAAGAATTTTATAGTTTTCGTCTTCATACTGAAGAGCTATGAGTTTTTCATAGTCCTCTCTCGGCATCTGAACGTCAGCGTCGTCGTCCCAGGGGATAAAGCCGCCGTGGCGTACCGCGCCGAGCATTGTTCCGTAAGCAATCGAATATCTGAGATTATGTTCTTTACATATACTGTCGAATTTTTCAAGCGTTTCGGTACTTATTCTCTGAATATCCGATAAAGTTAGTTCCTGCATTTATTTACCTCTTAAAGTTTGTATAATCTGTCAAGTAATGAATAGTAGCTTCCCTCTTCCGCCTTTGAGATATCGAGCTTATTCGTCAGCTTATGTATCGGAGTAAGAGCTTTAAGCTGTTTCCAGCGTTTTTCGCTATACTTATTAAAAAGCTCAAACGAAAAAATATGCTGGTCCATCTGACTGAAATAAGGAACGGCCTCCCATTCCTCCTCATAGTAATCCGTTACCATACGGAAAAACATCTGGAAAATAAAGTAATGCTTTGTATGATTATACTTTTTCCAGTAGCTGTAAATAAGACTGAGAGTCTCATTTAAAAGGGTATTGTTCGGCTTTGAAAAGATAAGCCAGTTACCTATATTGATTAAGTCGCAGTTGAAAAAGCCGTCTCTGTACGCGAAAAATCCGCAGTCGGTAATATAATCGGGGAGCGCTCCCGTCATATATACAGTAGAGTCGAGCCACAGCCCGCCGTGCTGAATAAGCAGCGCAAGGCGCAGAATATCCGAAAAATGGGTGTTTGAAATAATTCCCTTTTCCCATTTTTCAATAATGAATTCGGGTATTTCGCAGTAATCTCTGAAATTATCCTTATTGATAAAAACGAAATCTCTGTCTTTAATATAATACTGAATCGAATTAACGCAGTTTTTTACAAGCTCGGGAGCGCTTTCAATCCCCTGAAGCCAGCAAATCCATACGGTATTGCTCATATCATCGTCATAGGTTTTGAAGCTCTTTTTACCGATTTCGCCCCTGAATTCCTTTTCAAGCCTCGTAAAGGTTTTGTATCGGGAGTTAGCCCCCGCGAGATTAATATCACCGTAGCCGAGCTTATACATAGCGTACGAAACGGAGTCGTACACGAGGGAATGGTTCTTTTTACTTTTTTCAAAGAGAGCTTTAGCCTTATTCATGCTTTTTCCCTTTCAGTATTTTAATAGTTTTCGTAGGATAGAAGAAAAACATAAGCGGGGTAAACTTTTTGCAAATCATAAATACTGCAATCGGGAGAACGAAGCTGCCGACAAGCCCGCCGAGAATATGAAGCGCGAGGCTTGTTATACCGAGCTTCAGAAGAATAATCCTTATCCCCGCCGAGAATATTGTATGAAGAACAAAAACGGGAATAAAGTATTCCGAAAACTTAAAAGAAAGCCTGTTAAGCGGCTCGGGAGTAATAACGAGCGCCGAAAAAAAGGTAAAGAGTATAAACATAAAGCCGATTAAAAATACAGCCTTCTGTGAATAAAAACAGGTTTTTATAAATATCGGATAGCTTAACGCAATTCCTGCTATAAGTAAAGCGGGAGCAAGAGGCTTAGCGATTCTTTTCAGCTTTTCTTCATTTATAAATCTGAGCAGCATTCCGAGACAGAACCATACGGAAAGCTCGGAAAAACTCGAAAATAACGACGTTACAAGGCGGATAAATATATTATCGCTGTACATAGCGTCCTGAATGAGATTAGCGTCAAGAAGAAGAACGTTTATAATCTTCAGCGCGAACGATAACGAAAACAGTATTACCATACCCCTTTTTGTTTTCATACAGGGTATGAAAAGGAACATAAGAAAAAGGGAGTATAAAAACCAGTACGGCGCCGTAGGGTGAATTAAGAGCGTATCCCAGAAGGCGGTAGGCTTAGTATTAACGTCGTTTTCAAAAAAGACTTTTAAAAGAAGGGTAACTGAAGAAAATACAACGTACGGAACTCCGAGGTCAAGAAGCTTTTTCGGGAGTTCTTTTTTATATGCGTTAAAATCCGTTACCTTAAAGGAATTCTGATATAAGAATCCGCTGCAAACGAAGAATATCGGTACAAGAAAGGTGTACAGCGTTTTGATAAAATAAAAGTATTCAATGGAATAGGGCATAATCTCAGCCGCCGTTACTGACATAAAGAAATGGCTGAGGGCAACGAGTATGCACGCAGCAAATTTCATATTGTCAATATAAGGATACCTTATCTTTTCCTGCATAAAACACCTGTTATAAAATATCTTTATAAACCGTCTCGAATTTCTTTTTCCACGAAAGCTCGCCGTTTACGAAATTATATCCGTTTTCGCCGAGCGTTTTTCTTAACTTACTGTCGTTAATCAGTAAGTTAAGCTTGTCGGCAAACTCCTTTATTATCCCGTTTCTGCTCTGATTTACGTTTATAAACTCGCCGCAGTTATAGCCTTTAAAGTCGCTGCAAACACTCATATCAAGCGCAACTATCGGCAGCCTGTGAGCCATAGCCTCAACAAGAACGTTTCCGCTCGTTTCTCTGAGCGAGGGCATTACGAAGATGTCGGCTGAAGAATAAACCGAGGATACCGCCGTGTGCTCAACCTCGCCGCAGAGCTTCACTTTATCCGAAAGCGAGTTCTGATTAATGAATTCTTTTATTTTTTCCTCAAGCGGACCGCCGCCGTAAATATCAAGAACAAAGTCCGCGCCCTCGGGCATCGCCTTGATTCCGTCGAGAAGGAGACCG
>CAMVRG010000146.1 GCA_947169815.1 uncultured Clostridia bacterium
ATAAATAGGAGGATGATTATGAAAAAGATAATATCCTTTACTCTTTCCTTAGTTATGCTTTTAAGCGCTGCGAGCGTTTCGGCAAGCGCAGCCGAGCTTACCTCGGGTAACTGCGGAAGCGGAGTAACCTATTCGTTTAATAATACTACGGGAACGCTCACGGTAAGCGGAAAAGGTAAGATGACCGATTACAGAAAGGCGTCGCTTTCTCCGTTTTCCGACCGTAAGGAGATTAAGAGCGTTATAATTGAAAACGGCGTTTTATCTCTCGGCGATAACGCGTTTTACGACTGTATCGGAATTAAAAGCGTATCGCTTCCTGCGAGCCTTAACAATATCGGAAAATATGCGCTTTGGAACTGTAATTCGCTTATGAGCGTTACAATTCCGAAAAGCGTAAAGCATATAGGCTACAATGCGTTTTCCTATACGGGCTATTACAATACCGATAATAACTGGGATTACGGCGTGCTGTATATAGGAGACTGCCTCGTTGCTTCTAACGATAATCTTGAGGGAAGCTGCGCGATTAAGGCGGGAACAAGGCTTATTGCTAAATCCGCGTTTAACGAGAGCCTTGACCTTACCTCGGTTTCATTCCCCGAAAGCATTACTTATATCGACGAAGGAACCTTCAGCGGCTGTACGGATTTAACCTCGGTTAAGCTTACGGGAAATATTAAGTCGATAGGCGACAGCGCGTTTATAGGATGTAAGAGCATAAATAAGCTCGTTATTAAAGAGGGAACAACGAGAATAGGCAAGTACGCGTTTAACTGCTGCGACGGTATTAAAACCGTTAAGCTTCCGCTGAGCCTTAAAAAAATCGGTTTCGCTGCGTTTTATCCCTGCGAGAGCCTGAAAAACGTTTACTATGCGGGAACTAAGGCTCAGCTCGATAAAATCAAGACCGAAAAGAGTAACGGTCCGCTTTTCAGAGCGAACGTTCATTGCAGCGACAACGTTAAAAGCGTTAAGCTCAAAGGCGTAAAGAAGGGCTTTAAGGCAAGCTGGAAAAAGGTCAGCGGCGCTAAAAGCTATGAGATTAAATATTCCCTTAAAAAGGATATGTCAAAAGCAGTAACCGTTAAGTCGAAGAAAAACAAGGTTACAGTCAAAAAGCTTAAAAAGGGTAAAAAATACTATGTAACCGTCAGAGCCGTCCGCGGCAAGGAAAAATCACAGTGGACCAAAACAAAGGCGGTTAAAATAAAATAAAAAAACGGCAGTTCAGCGAAGGGGCGCCCGTCATAAAGAAGATTAGGTTTTGGCAAAGTAATTTTAGCTCATAAAGGGATAATAAAACCGCTTGCATACTCGCGTATTCAAGCGGTTTTTTATTTTTTTAGGGGCAAAAGGACAAAGCCAAAACCTAATCTTCTTTATGACGGGCGCCCCAACTGCCGTTTCTTTTTTTATTTCATAAATACCGTGAGCCCTACGCCAAGGCCGCTTACAGCCATAAGTATTGCGAGGATAATCGCGGTAACTCTTACCCATTTCTGCTGCATAATAATCTCCTATTTCATAAACTCGTTCGACGCTTCAATCAGCTTGTCGGCAAGCGCCGCAGCGCCTTCTTTACTTTCGCCGATAGCGGTAATGTACGCCTTGATTTTCGGCTCGGTACCAGACGGACGGACGATAACCTTGTTTCCTCCCTCAAGCGCGAACGCGAGAACGTTTGATTTCGGAAGGTCGATAGCCTCGGTCTTACCGTCGGTAAACTTTGTCTCGCTCGTCTTGTAGTCCGAAACGGCGGTTACGCAGAGTCCCGCGATTTCCTTAGGCGGCTCAGCGCGGAGAGTATCCATAATTCCCGCCATTTTTTCCATACCTGCGGCGCCTTCAAAGGTATAGCTTTCAACAACGTTTCCGTAGTAGCCGAACTCGTCGTAAAGCGAATTCATAACGTCAACGAGGTTCATACCCTTGCTCTTGTAAAACGCCGCCATTTCACAGATAAGCATTGAAGCGACAACCGCGTCCTTATCTCTTGCATGAGTTCCCGCAAGGTAGCCGTAGCTCTCCTCAAAGCCCATAACGAAATCGTCGGCTCTTCCTTCGCTTTCAAGATTAGTGATAAGCTCTCCGATGTATTTAAAGCCTGTAAGAAGGTTTTTAAAGGTACAGTTATATTTCTTAGCGATAACCTCGGCAAGGTCGGTTGAAACGAAGCTCTTTACCGCTACCGCGGTTTTGGGAAGCGTTCCCTTCGCCTTGCGCTCGCTGAGAATATAGTTAAGCAGCATTGCACCCACTTCGTTACCGCTCATCAGCACAAGTTCGCCCGACTTGTCGGGAACCGCTATACCTACGCGGTCGCAGTCGGGGTCGGTTGCAAGAAGAATATCGGCGCCGATTTTTTTATTCATTTCAAGCCCGATTTCAAATACCTGCTTGATTTCGGGGTTCGGGAAGGGGCAGGTAGGGAAGTTTCCGTCGGGCTTTTCCTGCTCGGGAACGACGTAAACCTGCTTGATTCCGATTCTGTCAAGTATAGCTCTGACGGGCTTGTTTCCCGTTCCGTTAAGCGGGGTATAGATTACCTTAAGGTCAGCGCTTTTAACGGTTTCGGGGTTAATGCACTGCTTTTGAACCTCGTCGAGAAAAGCGTTTATAACCTCGTCGCCGATATATTCGATTCTTCCGTCTTTAACCGCCTCGTCAAAATCGACCTTTTTAATTCCCGTAAAGTAGTCAACCTTCTGAATGAAATCATAGGTTTCAGCCGCTTCCTCGTCGGTCATCTGGTAGCCTTTGGGATTGTAGCATTTATAGCCGTTGTACTTTGCGGGGTTGTGAGACGCGGTAAGAATAATACCGCTTGAGGTCTTGAAGTATCTTATTGCAAAGGAAAGACACGGAGTCGGCTCTAATTCCTCGTAAATATAAACCTTAATTCCGTTAGCGGCAAGAATGCTCGCCGCCTCCTTTGAAAAATAATCGCTCTTTATTCTTGAATCGTATCCTATTGCGATTGACGGGTTTTCATAGTTTTTGTTGAGAAAATCCGAAAGCCCCTGCGTTGCTCTTCCTACGGTATAAATATTCATTCTGTTAGTGCCTGCGCCGATAACTCCTCTGAGTCCCGCGGTTCCGAATTCCAAGCTGCGGTAGAAACGGTCGAGTATTTCGTCGTCGTTTCCCTTGATGCTTTCAAGCTCAGCCCTGAGGTCGGGGTCGCCGTCAGCCTTTTCAAGCCATTCGTTATATAAAGCGTTAATATCCATATAGAAATCTCCTTTAAAATATTCCATTTTTTATTTTAAACCTATTAATAACTATTGTCAATAACTCAATTTTTTTGTATAATACTCTTTAGATTATATTAACTAAGGTGTAAAATAATGTTTGCAAAGGTAAAAAGTCAGGGACTTATCGGTCTTAAAGGCTTTGACGTTTTTGTTGAGGCGGATATAAGCGGAGGCTTACCAAAATTTGATTTGGTAGGTCTTCCCGACGCAGCCGTAAAGGAGAGCAGAGACAGAGTCAGAGCCTCTATAAAAAACTGCGGCTATACCTATCCCGTATCGCGCATTACGGTAAACATCGCGCCTGCAAATATTAAAAAGGAGGGCGCTTTTTACGACCTTCCCGTTCTTATTTCCGTTCTTCAGGCAAGCGGTCAGCTAAGAGGCGATTTCAGCGGATATTCATTTATCGGCGAGCTTTCCCTTAACGGCGAAATACGCCCCGCAAACGGCGTTCTTCCTATGGT
>CAMVRG010000147.1 GCA_947169815.1 uncultured Clostridia bacterium
TCGTCGTCAATATCAACGTACTAAATATTCCAGCAGTATTAAAACGTAGTACCGTTAATATTGTTGACGTCCTTACCGATATGTACCTTTTCAATAGCTCCGTCGCAGTTAAACGCATAGTCGTGAAGCGAAACGACGGGCTTTGATTTGTCGCCGTCAACGTAGTCGATTGTAACGTCTCTTACTGAGCCAGGGTTCGAGTACGATACAAGCTCGTAGCCGCCCTTAACCTCTTTATAGTCATATTCAGTTGTTTTAAGAGCGTTAACCGAGAAGAAAATTGAAAGCGAAATAGCAATAAGAATAATTAAGATTACAAGAACCTTCATAACCCTTGCGCCGTCGTAGCTTCTTCCTACGCTCGGAGCCTGGAGTCCTTCAATTTTATAGGTCCATATTTCATCCTCGGGGATGTCAAGAGTATATTCGGGAGCCTGCTCCTCCATTTCCTTAGCCTCCTGAGCGAGGAAATCCTCGTCCTTTTCCTCAACGGCTTCGGGAGCGTTCTTTTTCTTACCTAATTTCATGACATCACCTCCGCAGTTTCCTTTTCTTCGGTAACGGCGTTAGCGTTTTCCTCGGGCGTGCTTTCGTCGCCCGATTCCATCTGCTTTCTCGTTACCTCTTCACGGCGGCGGAGAACCTCCATAACCTTATTTTGCTTATCGTCGTCATAATCCCAGAAGAAATAGGGGATTGACATAAGGATATATCCTGCTATATCGAACATTAGAGGAATTGCTATAATCTTAACACGTACCTGGTCTATAAACAGTACGTCAAAGTTTGAGTTAAATCCGTTTTTGAGAAGAAGAATCGGGATAATAAGACCGATAAAGGTTGTAACGGGACCTGTAAACCAGCCGAATATTCCCGAAAAGCTTTCAAGCCTTTCTCCCGAAAGATACATCTGATAGTCGGAAATACGGACGTCCATATCGTGTCCTACCGTAACGGGTACCGTCTTACACATCTCCATAAGGAAGAGCATAACGATTGGAGATTACTTCCGAGGAACCAGTAGCAAAGCACGATAATTGAATATCCTATCGCGCGCGAATACTGGAAAAATATCATTATCTGTTTATAAGAGAACCGTTTTATAAAGTACGGTGAGAAAAAGTCCGGCGGCGTTCCCGCGAAGGAAACAAGTGCAACGAGAAGACTGTACGAAAGACCCGATAATCGGAAGGTATAAAGGTAAAGAATTACCGCGAAATCGAGCATACCGTTTCCGAGCGAGTCAAGAAGTCCGACGATAGTAAGAGTCCATTTATACTTGTTCCTCATTACGCCGAACATACCGTCCCACATTTTGATATTGACCTTTTTCTCAAGTGGCGGTTGAGGTATTCGCTCCTTAATCTTTCCTGCAAAGACCATAGTCAGCGTTGAGAAGATAAAGAAGGTTACGGGGATAATCCACTTAAATACCGCGATATCAGCCCATTTATCCTTAGTAGAGCCAATGATGGCGGGAAGAATAATAGCCATAATTGACCAGAATAAATGAGAGAGCTTAATCGGATATGACCTTACGAATATTCTTTCGCGGATATTGGGAGAAATATTCTGCGTACAGGTTTCAAGGTTGTTTCCGAAGCCGAATACGTTATAAATTGCGAAAAGAAGATTAGCAACCCATACTCTCTTAACGTCGTCGCCGATAGTCGTATAGAAGGGAAGCCAGCCGATAAGGATTACCATTATATTCTTCGGAATATAATCGCAGTAAAGTCCGTACTTATAACGTCCGAACTTCGGTATAAGCTTTTTTCTCCAAAAGATGTTACGCGCGCCAACCCAGCCCTGATTAAGTAAGAATGTCCCTAATATCTTGATAGCAGAGGCAGCTGAAATTCCCTTAAAGGAATTGAACAGCGCAACAACGGGATTTGCGGGGTTAAGAATTGAATCGAAGTTATAGAAAATCATAAACAGTCCGAGCGCAGCCGCCGATATATAAACAGCGTACAGCTTTTTCTCGGTACGTTTGGGAAGGAAGCCGAGGTTATCGCATACGAACCACCATATAAGCGTCCATACGTAACCGAGCGGCATATTGATAAGCCCTATTACCGAATACGTAAGATACGGAAGCTTATAATGATACATCATTAAATAACAGCTTGCGGCGAAACCTATGTATTCAAGCGTCTTAGAGCCCGCATAGTTACTTCCTACGCCTGCGAAAATACTGAGGTATTCCTTATAAGGAACATATTTTCCGGGCGCAGGCTTAGACCAATGCGTTTTAATCTCGGTAAAGAGCTGCTTTACCTTGCTTTGGTTTTCAGCCATAACATTTACTCCTCAAATAAATTTAGGGAGACGGCTGTCTCCCTATTTGTTCGTATTAAAATTATATCATATATGTACAAATATTTCAACAATTAGTTGAATGTTATTGTACTTTTTTAATAATTAGCGGTCTGTTTTCAGAGTCAATGAGCTTAACGTCATATTCGACATTGAGCTTACCCTCGTTTTTAATCTGAGCGGTTACCCTGTCTTTTTCGCAGTTAACAGTGATATTCAGAAGCGCGCAGTTACCCTTGAGGTATTCATACGAAACTCCGTCGTCAAAGAAAAGGGCAGTCTTAAAGCTTCCGCTTTCTTTAGCGAAGATATTTAAAACGAGCTTTTCCTCCTTGTTGAAGCCGAATTCACCCTCGTCAAAAGGAATAACGCTTCCCGCTCTTAAAAAGTATTTCGGAGCGGAGCTAACGGGTATATCTGCGTTAACCCACTCTCCGCCTTTATAAAGCGCGCCGTCAAGATACCAGTCATCTCCCTCGGGAAGATAAACCTTTTCATTATCCTTTCCCTCGTCTAAAACACAAACGGCGAGTATATCCCGTCCTACCATAAAGCAGGAAGAGTTTTCGTCAATCTCTTCGTCATCGTAGTAAAGGAAAAGGGGAGCGTTAATCGGTATTTCGTGTTCAACCGCATTGTAGGCACAGTTATAAAGATAGGGAATCAGTCTCTTTCTTTCCGCAAAAATCCTTCTTATGAATTCTTTTTCGGAAGGATAGTTCCACGGCATTGTCGGCGGACCGTCATCGTTCCACGAATGAATCGTGAATCTCGGCTCAAATACGCCGTGCTGAATCCATCTTAAAAACAGTTCCGTGCCTGGCGCGTTTCCAGAAAAGCCGCCGAGGTCGTGCCCGTAAAAATGAAAGCCCGAAAGACTCATTGTAAGACCGATAAAGTTACAGAATTTTAAATCATTAAATGACGTGTAGTTGTCTCCGCTCCAGGTCTGAGCAAGCGTTCTCAGCTTTGCGCCGCCGCTTCTCGTTGAGAGAAAGGGACGAAGGGCGGGGTACTTTTCTCTCTGTGCCTCGAAGGAAGCCTTTACCATTAAGTAGGTAAGCTCGGGACGTATATCGCACGCCCTTCTTCCGTCGTACGTTACGGCGTCGGGGTCCTTTATATCAAACTCGTTATTGTCGTTCCACGTGCTGACTATTCCGAGGTCGAGAAGCTTTTCTGCAACCTGTTCCTTCCAGAAGCTGTACGCTTCGGGGTTCGTGAAATCAAGATAGCTTCCGAGATTGTCCCAGAGCTGAGTTACAAACGGCGTACCGTCGGGATTTTTAATAAACAGCCCTCTTTTCATAAGGTCGTCATACATCGGATGAGTAACGAGAAACGACGGCTTGATATTCGGGATAATCTCGATAT
>CAMVRG010000148.1 GCA_947169815.1 uncultured Clostridia bacterium
GGCGAGCTTTCCTATCGTCGTTGTCTTGCCCGCTCCGTTAACGCCTATGACGAGAATAACCGAAGGCTTCGTTCTTATTTTCAGATATGAACCGCCCCATACGATACCCGAAACTATATCCTTCATAGTTTCTCTTACCTGACTTACAGATGTAATTTTATCGTTTTCAATCTTCGCTTTAAGGTCGCGGATTACTCTTTCGGCAGTTGGCATACCTACGTCGCCCATAATCAGTATTTCCTCAAGCTCGTCGAAAAGCTCGTCGCAGATTTCGTCATAGGTTTCAATAACCTCGTCCATCTGCGCCGTTATGCCCTCGTCGCGCGTTTTCTTTAAGCCTTTTCTAAATTTATCAAATAATCCCATTATTTATCCGTCCTGTAAATTTATTCAAGCCCCATTTCTGCGGCAAGCTCGGCGCTCTGAAGCTCAAGAAGCTTTGATACGCCCTTTTCCTGCATTGTTACGCCGTAAAGGATATCAGCCTCCTCCATAGTACCGCGTCTGTGGGTAATGGAGATAAACTGGGTTTTATCCGTCATCTTACGCATATATTTTGCGAAGCGCTCAACGTTTACGTCATCAAGTGCGGCCTCAACCTCGTCGTAGATACAAAACGGCGAGGGGGTAACCTTAAGTACGCTGAAAAGAAGCGCCATTGCCGCGAGAGACTTTTCTCCGCCCGAGAAGAGGTTAATATTCTGTACCGATTTTCCCGGGGGCTGAATTTTAATTTCTATCGGGCTTTCAAGGCAGTCGTCGGGGTTTTCGAGAATAATCTCGCCCTTTCCGCCGCCGAAGAAATCCGAGAAGCAGGTCCTGAACTGTTCGTTAATCTTATTAAACTGAGTCATAAACTTTTCGCTCATTGAAACAGTTAAATCAGCGATTATGTTTTCAAGCTCCTTTTTTGATTCCTCAACGTCGCCTATCTGCTCCTTAAGGAATTCATACCTTTCGGCTACCTCTTTATACTCCTCGATAGCGCCTACGTTTATTGAGCCGAGCTTTTTAATTGAAGCCTTGATTTCAACAAGTCTTCTCTTAGCTTCGCTCATATCCTCGATAACTATTCCGAGCTCCTCAGCCTGAGCCTTAGTAAGCTCATACTGCTCAAAGAGCATATCGTTAAGGTTATCGAACTCTCTTTGCATATTATTTTTGCGTTCCTCAAGCCTTACGAGCTCTGCGGACAGCTTTTCTCTGTCCTTAGTCTTTTCCTTTTCGGCGGAATTCATTTCGCCTATGCTCTTTTCAAGCTCGTTTCTTACCTCGATAAGCGCCTGAATACTATCGTTCGCAGCTCTTGATTTATTTCTGAACTCCTCGGCGTCAGTCTTAGCCTTTTCAATAGCTTCAAGAAACTCAGTTTCCTGAGCTTTAATACCCGCAATTTCTTCGTTAATTGAGCGAACTCTGTCGGACTGTGTGCTCTGTCTGAATTCAAGCTCGGAAATTGACGCTCTTGCGCTTTCGGTATCCTTAGTAATTGTTACAAGCTCAAGATTAATCTCTTCGCTTCTCTTTCTTATCTGTTCGCGAAGCTCGCCGAGCTCGTCTGCGCCCGCGGTAAGGGCGTTGATTTCGCTCTCGGTTGAGGTAATATCAGCCTGAATAATCTTCGCCTCTTCGTCAGCCTCTTTAGCGCTCTCGCTGAAGGTGAGAATACGCTCACTCGCGTTTTCTTTTTCACTGAGCATCAAGAGCTTCTGTTCGTTAAGAAGAGAGAGCTTATCGCTGATAATCTTTCCGTCGCCCTCGGCGCGGATAAGCTCCTCGTTTGCGTTTCTGAGGTCTGCGTCAGCGCCCTGAACGTCAGCGGCAGCCTTATTAGCCTCTTCAAGCGCGGTCTTGAATTCAGCCTTAGCCTCCTCAAGCTCGCCTTCAAGCTTAGCCGCTTCGGCGTTTAGCTCTTCAATAAGATTTGCTCTTGAGAGGATACCCGAATTCTTTGAGAGCGAGCCGCCCGTCATCGAGCCGCCCGGGTTGATAACCTGACCGTCAAGGGTAACGATTTTATATCTGTTCTGATATCTTTTAGCCATACCGATAGCGCAGTCTAAATCCTCTACGATAATTACTCTTCCGAGAAGATTGTCGACTATATCGCGGTATGTATTTTCACAGTCAACAAGTTTTGAAGCAATATCAACGAAGCCGAAATTATCGTCTAAATCCTTTTCGTTAATGCTTCTCGGCTTAATAGCGGAAATGGGAAGGAAGGTAGCTCTTCCCTGCTTATCATTTTTAAGGAAATTAACTGCGCGCTTTCCGTCGCTTTCGGTTCCTACTACGATATTCTGCATAGCGGCGCCGAGCGCAATCTCAACGGCGGTAGAGTATTCGGCTTTAACGCTTATAAGTTTTGAGAGAGTTCCGTGAATTCCCGTAAGTGCGCCCGCTTCGGACTGTTTCATTACAGCCTTAACGGCGCCCGAAAAGCCCTCCATATTTTTTTCAAGGTCGGAAAGCATCTTTGCTCTTGAACGTTTTTCGTCAAGGCTTCTTTCAAGCTTTTCAACCGTTTCTTTAGCCTTTTCGGCTCTTTCGGTCTTACCCTCAAGCTTAAGGCGGTAGCCCTCCATTGAGTTATCGTACTCGGCAATACGCGCCTTGATAAACGCGATATTTTCTTCGCTCTCAACTCTTTGAGAATTAACAAGAGCAATTTCCTTATCTGCGTTTTCGATAGCCTCGTCAACGGCGCCCTGACGTGAATTAATCTCCTCAATAGATGAAAGCGCCTGTGAAGACTTAATCTTACATTCGGAAAGCTTCATTGTAAGCTCGGAAAGCCTGCGCGTTAAGTCAAGGTTCTTTTTAGTGTTTTCCTCGTCGTCGGCGCGTACCGTCTCAAGCTCGGAAAGAACGCCCTGAAGCTCTTCCTTCTTTTTATTCAGTCTTTCCTCATTATCAGCGATAAACGCCTTTTTCTCGGCAATCTGGGCGTCAATATTCATACCCTCTCCGTCCGAATCGGCAATATCGTTTCTGAGTCTTTCGATAGTTTCCTTCTGATGCGCAAGCTGAGTTTCGATAATGCTAATCTCGTTTTCCTTATGGATAGCGCTTTCGTCAAAGCCTACCATAGTCTTTCTCAGCTCTTCAATTTTTACGTTTGATTCGGCTACGCTCTGCGTAACCTCGGCAATTTCGTTTTCAAGCTGCTCAATTTCGTTTTCACAGATTTCATATGACGCGTCAGCCGCTTCGAGCTTATGCTCCTGCTCGCGTAAATCGGAGGTAAAGCGGTTGATTTTCTGAAGCCATACGCCGATTTCAAGCGTCTTTTTCTCGTCGGCAAGCTCTAAAAATACCTTCGCCTTTTCGCTCTGCTTTTTAAGAGGACCTACACGGCTTTCAAGCTCGCCGAGTATGTCGAGAAGTCTTATGAGATTTTCCTGCGCCTGTTCAAGTCTTCTTTCGGCGTCGCGCCTTTTATGACGGAAACGCGAAATACCCGCAGCCTCCTCAAAGAGCTCGCGCCTGTCCTCATTTTTCGCGGAAATAATAGAATCAATTTTACCCTGACCTACCATAGAGTAACCGTCGGCGCCGAGTCCCGTATCCATAAACAGCTCGTGGACGTCTCTTCGGCGCACCTGCTCGCCGTCAATCTTATACTCGCTCTCGCCCGAGCGGTAATAACGGCGCGAAACGGTAA
>CAMVRG010000149.1 GCA_947169815.1 uncultured Clostridia bacterium
AAGGTGAATGTCAACACCTAAAACAGGCTCGCAGGATACCCCTGCGAGCCTTTAAAACTTTTATTTAAGCGTTCCGAAGATGCCGCGGATGAGCTGTTTTCCGATTTCGCGGCCTACGGTATTCGCCGCGGAATTAATTGTCTTTGTTACGGGGGAGGTAGAACGGCGGCGCCTCGACGTGCCGTAGCCGTAAGAGGAGTAGCGCTTTTTACTCGCTAATTTTTCCTTCTCTTTTTCAAGTTTTTCCCTCTCCTTTTCAAGCTTTGCGCGTTCCTTGTCAAGAGCGGTTTCCTGTTTTTGCTTTTCAAGCTCAGCCTTTTCATCCTCACGCTGCGCCCTCGCCTCTTCCTCAGCCGCCTGCTCCTCTTCAAATTTTGACATAAGAAGCTCGTAGGCGCTTTCGCGGTCAACTATAACCATATATTTATCGCGAAGCGGACTTGTAAATATCGCCTGCTGTATGTCGGTATCGTCGGCTATATTCATAGAGCTTCTCGGCGGAAGAATCCCCGCTCTTTCAACTACCGTCGGCACGCCCTTTTCGTCAAGAACTGATACGAGCGCCTCGCCCGTAGCAAGCTCCTGAAGTACGGTTTCGGTATCGAAATCGGGATTTACCCTGAACGATTTTGCGGCGTAGCGAAGCGCCTTCTGTTCATTAGGAGTATAAGCTCTGAGCGCGTGCTGAACGCGGTTACCTATCTGACCGAGTACGCTCTCGGGTACGTCGGCGGGATTCTGGGTAATAAACCATACCGATACGCCCTTTGAACGGATAAGACGGATAACCTGCTCAATCTTTTCAATAAGCGCTTTCGGGGCGTCGTTGAAAAGAAGGTGAGCCTCGTCGAAGAAGAACGCAATTTTCGGCTTATCAACGTCGCCAACCTCAGGAAGCATCTCATAAAGCTCGGAGAGCATCCAGAGAAGGAAGGTTGAATAGAGCATCGGATGCTGGAAGAGCTCCTTACATTCAAGAATATTCATAACGCCTCTTCCCTGTTCGTCCCAGTCAAACCAGTCCTCAAGCTCAAGCGCGGGCTCTCCGAAGAAGATTTCGCCGCCCTCGTCCTCAAGCTTAAGAAGGGCGCGCTGAATAGCGCCGAGAGACGCCGTGCTTACGTTACCGTAAGCGAGCTTGAACTCGCTCGCGTTATCGCCTACGAACTGAATCATCGACTTTAAATCCTTAAGGTCGAGAAGAAGGAGTCCGTTATCGTCGGCGATACGGAAAATAATTCTTAAAACGCCGCTCTGAATATCGTTAAGCTCAAGAATTCTCGCAAGAAGCTCGGGTCCCATTTCGGTTACGGTTGTTCTTACGGGGTGGCCGTTTCTCGCGTAGACGTCAAAAAATCTTGCGGGATATGAGCCGTAGGTAAAATTCTCTATATTCATAGTTTCAATCGAGCGGAGAATGTGTTTATTCTCAACGCCCGCCTTACACATTCCCGTAAGGTCGCCCTTGATATCAGCCATAAAAACGGGAACGCCCATATCCGAAAATGACTCCGCGATAACCTTAAGCGTTACGGTTTTACCCGTACCCGTCGCTCCCGCGATAAGTCCGTGGCGGTTACACATCGAGGGCTCAAGGTATACCCTCTCTTTTCCCGTTGCAAGCCAGATTTTTCCGTTTTCGTTCATATACATAAGCTGTACTCCTTTACAGTATTTTTACGCTTTTAACCTCAGACCAGGGCGAGTAGTATTTCTTCTTTCCTATCTTCTTATAGGTTCGGATTCTGAAATAATACCGCTTTTTTGATTTAAGGTTTTTTACGGTCTTCTTAACCGTTTTATTACTTTTTACGGTTATTTTCTTTGCTTTTTTAAACTTTTTGTCCGTGCCGTACTGAATAATATATCCCGTTGTATTTTTAGTCTGTTTTTTCCATTTCAGCGTTACTGATTTCTTTTTTGCCACAGGCTTTTTAAGGCTTGTTTTTGCGGGAGTCAGCTTTGCTACGGTTTTCTGTTTAACTATGACCTCGCCGCAGACAGAACAATGCGAGCCCTCGGTTTTACCCGCCTTTGCAAAGGTCGGTTTAACCGCCTTGTCCTTAACGGCTTTATGCGCTTTTTTCGGTAAGATTTCAACTGTCTTTTCTCCGCAGAACTCACAGGTATAGGTTTTTCTTCCGATACTAGAGCAGGTCGCCTCAACGGTTTCACTCAGCTTAAAATCGTGGATATGGTCGACGAAATCGAGAACAAGAGGCTCGTTTATAACGCCGTCGTTACTCGTAAGAAGAATTACGAAAGCGCCCTTATACGGCGAATACGGAATTACTGCGGTTACGTCAAGCTTTTCACTTTCGGCATAAAATTCATTAATGTAAAGCAGAGAGTCGCCGTCGATTTTATAGTTTTCGGGAGTTCCCTTTACCGCCATTAAGGTATAGTATTTCCCCTCAACGGCGTTATCGTATTCGTAAGCAAGGGTAAACGAATCCCTGCTTCCCTTATTCATAAAATGAGTTTTGGAATACTGCTTTGTACTGCTGTTGTGGAAAAACGTCAGCCCCGTAAAGGCGTTATCAGATTTTGAAGCATAGCTTACTCCCTCGGGAGTTTCGTTATCGAGCCCGATTTTAAACGGCGCTTCGCTGAGAGCGGGGCTCTCGTCAAGGTTTTTACACACGATTTCTCCGTCTATCGTTTCGGCAGGCGACGTATTTGTAACGCCCTTAACGACGTTATTATGAATAAGAAAGCGCTCCATTTTATTATTGTCGCAGTAAAATACTGAAGTGCCGTCAATAGCGCCGTCCTCGCTTCGGGTAACGTAAAATCTCGAGGCGAGAGAGGCGGGGCGTGAATCGGCGTATTCCTCGGTATTATACGCGAATTCAATTCCGTGCATCGTATTACCGCTCGTGCGCATAGTAACGCCGCCGTTTCTGACGTTATTATTCTGGGCGCAGGTAAATTCGCAGTAATCTGAAAAAATATTATTTCTGACAACAACGTTTTCGATAGTGTTATTACTGTTTCCGCCGACAGCGCAGCTCATACGCAGTCTTCCGCCCTTATTTCCCGAAACGAGAACGTTTTTTACGGTATTACCGTCCGAGGTTTCGGGCGAGGTCAGTCCGCCCTGCTCGGTTTCACGTCCGTAAATATACCACGTATTACAGTCCGAGCAATTGATATCGATAGTGCTTCTTCCGTAAAGCTCGTTATGACATACATAAATTCCGTCGGCGAGCGAGTTATCGCAGTCGCCCGAATAAGCGAAAAAGCAATCCGTATTATAAAGACGGTTTCCGCAGAAATAGAAATCCTTATAGTTAACGCTCGCCGAGGTTCCCGCCGCTTTACACGCTCCGCCGAAAGCGAAGAGCCCGTAATCGCTGAACGTACAGTTTATAATCCTTATATTTTCATAGCTTTCGGTTTCAGTAACGTTATCGTTAGGTCTCACTGCAAAAACGCAGTCCCGAAGTTCAACCCCGTAAAGAGTTACGTTTTCGGAAGGCAAGAGTATAATCGGAT
>CAMVRG010000150.1 GCA_947169815.1 uncultured Clostridia bacterium
ACCTTCGGTATTCTCTGCCGTATCGGTAATATCCGTTACAGTTGCTGTCGGTAATGTCGCCGCGAAGACTGTGAAAGGCATCATAGAGATTGCCATAAGAATTGAAAGAGCGATCGCTAAAATTTTCTTTGAAATTCTCATTTTAATCAAGTCCTTTCCGAATTATTTATTTTTGATGTTATTTTATAACGGCTTTACAGGGCAATCATAAGCTGACCACTTAATATAAATTAACATATGGTTAGTCCTTGCCATATTAAAATACACATTAATAATTATAATATATACAATTAATACAGTCAAGAAAAAATTTATAAAAAGTTAATAAAATCTACACTGTAATCTTTATGTAATATTTCAACATAAAAAACGGCGGAGGAAAAATCCTCCGCCGCTAATGCCGAGCTTAAACGTTATTTTTAATATATGCGTTGATATACTCCTTAGCCGAGTCAAGAGAAACGAGTCCCTTTTCAACGCTCGGTTTAAGATATCTGAAGTTAAAGAGATTGAACTGCTCCTCGCTCATACAATCACTGAAATCGCTGTACGTATAGAGTCCGTACTCTTCAATATCCGCTCTCATCTTTTCTGCGTCGTACTTAACGCCGTCGCCGACCTCGAAGAATTCGTAAAGATTAGAGCTCATATCCTCGGCGGGGTTTGAAAGATAGCCATCAACTATAAAGTTAATATTATACGCGCTCGCCATCTCATAAGCCGCTGTATTTTCCTTACTAATTTCATAGCCCTCAAGCGTTGCCTCTTCTACCGAACCGTCGGAGTTTATCTTTGCAAAGCGGTCGCCCGTAAATTCGCCCGCGTTATCCTTCGTAATATAAACGTAGCGGTTCTTATCAAGGTCAAAGAAGCCGTGCTCATAAATCATGCGTACCTTGGTTTTATCGCTGAAGAGGAGCGTAATAACCTCGTTATTTTCGTTTCCCTCAAAGAGATTGACGGTAACCCTCTGCGCCTCCGTCTTGCCCGTAAAGTGATTGAATGTAAGAATTTCGTCGCCTTTTTTAACGTCCTCTACCGCCTTAACGGTACCGTCCGCCATAGCGATAAGCGAGCCCTCAGCAACACAGCCGCTCGGTTTATTATGAGCCTCTGCAGAGTAATAAATATAGTAGTAGTAAATCTCTCCGTTACCCGCGGTAAACTTAAACTGAACGAAATCCGTTCTTTTGCTCTGGTTGCTTCCGATAGCGGCGGATTTAGCATATAATCCGTAAGAGCTGTCTCTTGCGTACGTATTAAACGAGGTTTTACCGTTCCACATCGGGTCTTCCGAAGACCTTTCAAGCGCGCTCGGAAGCGATGATATATTAGTCGATTTTCTGTATGTCGTCGAGGTTCCCGAAGCGTCTGTATAATTCTTGATACTTACGCCGAAGAAAATCGGGAAGAGATAGTTGAAATCGGAGCTGTTATCCTTAAAGCGTACCGTAACAACGGGACAGTAGACCGTCGTACCGCTTACGGTAGTGCTCTTTACGGTATCGCTCGTAGCGGTAACGTCAGGCATAACGTAATGGGTTCCCCCGATATCAACCGTCTTACAGCCGAGCGAATTCGAGCTTGTGTCATAGAAGGTAAACTCGGGAGCGTGAATGCTTGCAACAGTTTGAGTTACGTTAACGGTAAGATATTTTTTATAAGTATAATCCGACGCAGTCGTTCCGTCGGCGGCATAGTTATACGGGTCGGTAACCGTATATTCAACGGTATACGTTCCCGCCGTATTAAAGGTAATATTGTTGCCCGTATAGTTCGTACCGTTCATAGTTACCGATACACTGAGCGAATTGCCCCACTTGCTTACGGCAAGGATATTCGGATTGAAGCTTACGGAAGAGCCCTGTTCGTAAGAAATATTTACCTGCTTTTCCGTCGTACTGTAGCTTGACGGATAAGACCAGGTGAACGTCGGAACCGTCGGAGTCTGGAAAGCGGGAGAATACTGGGTTTCGCTGTAATAAGCAAAGTCCTCGGAAGGATTGAGCGCCGTCGGAGCCATTACCCAGCCCGTTGAATTCATAAGCGATACGCTTACCGCGCTGTAAGAGCTAAGCGCCTCGCCCGTAGCCCTCGGAACAGAAGAGCTGAGGGAGAGAATTCCCGTATTGATATAGGTATCGCCGTTATACGAGGTTGTCAGCGCGCCCGCTTTGGAATACATATTCGTAAACAGGGTAGAAATCGCGGTATCCGCGTCGGTTGAGTCATTATTATCGCCCTTGAAATAGTTTTTATCCTTATTCTTTCCTATCCAGTTATACTGCTTTAAATAACCCGTAGCGGTAATCTTTTCATCCTCGCCCGCCTCGTCGCTTACAATTATTCCGTAGCCGCAGCGCGTGTCGCCGTTAAGGGTTGTTCTCGGCTGATTTATTGTAGTTACATTATGAAGATAAAGCGAACCGAATCTCAGGAAGATATTACTGTATCTTCCGCCGTCGATAACCGAATTCTCAACGGTAAGGTTTGTTGTAGCCGAAGCGCCGTACATAGCAATCGCCGAACGCGAACCGAAAATATAGCTGTTATAAATATAACAGGTTCCGCTCGCCCTGACCGTGAAAACGTTATTCAGATTATCCCTGAACATAGCGGCGTTTTTGAAGTTCGGACCAATAACCTTAACGTTATTAAGCGTACCGCTGTTAAGATTTACAGCGGCTGAGAGATAGCCGAGCTTCGTATTATTTGAAGAATCCGTTGTATTGCTTACGGCGTCTACCGTAAAGCCGTTACCGTAAAGCGTGCCCGAAACGTTGCTGTAAGCAAGAAGGTTGTTATTGCTGTCATATGAGCCCGTATAAACGTCGCCAAGAAGCACTGCATTTCCGCTTCCTACGTTACCGAGTATTCCGCCTGTTTTATTAGTTCCCTTTACAACCTCAAGCTTAAGCGTTGCGGCGGTCGACGTACCGTGCTTTAAGGTTACGGTTACTATACCTTCGTTATTGAATTTAATTGTTGAGTTTCTCCAGTCGGAGGCGTTAGCGGTAAAGGTACCCGTTGCGGTGCCCGCGTTCTTTGTAACGGTTGCGGTAACGCCCGTAATATCGGCTCCGCTTGCATTATCAAAGAGAGTTCCGAGAGTAACCGTATTCGCGTTACCTACGCGGTAAAGATAATCGTCCGTGTTCTCTAATTTAAGAGTAAAGCTACTTATTGTTCTTGTCACGGTATGAGAGCTGTCGTTAGCACAGGTTCTCGTCTCAACGCCGTTATCTGAAAGCGTAGCGCCCGTTGTTACCGCCCACGCGCCCCAGCTATGACCGAGAGCAGCTGTTTCGCCGTCCGTATACGTATCTCCGCAGCGGGTGCAGGTATAGGTCGTATATCCGCCTTCCGTACAGGTTGGCGCAGTTACAACAGACGTGTAATCGTGACCGAGAGCAGCTGTTTCGCCGTCCGTATACGTATCTCCGCAGCGGGTGCAGG
>CAMVRG010000151.1 GCA_947169815.1 uncultured Clostridia bacterium
CGGCGGTAATCGTTCTTGCGGCGCTTTTACAGAATATCGGCGGCGCGTGGTTTACCGTTTTCGGCGCGAGATGTTTTTTTCTCATACCCGTATGCGTTCTTTTAGGGCTCGGCGAGGATGAGAGAGTTTCAGCCGTAATCGGACTTTTCGGCGGTATGCTCTGGGATATGATAAGCTCTCAGCACAGAATCTTCTGCGCGGTATTTCTTACGCTCGTATGTTACATAAGCTCGTCGCTTGTGACGCGGCTTTTCAGAAACACCTACCGTTTCGGCATAATTGCCTCGGCGGTTTCGGCGTTTCTTTTCAGTATAGTCTATTGGATAATCTACGTGCTTATCGGTGGAGAGGACGGAAGACTCGCCGCCCTCGGCTTCTTCTATATCCCGTCGTTTATCTATACGGCGCTTATGGCGTTCCCGCTCTACCTTGTTTTACGGCCGTTTAAGGCAAGACTCAACAAAACCGCTCTGTCAGTTGACTGAGCAGATATTATTATGTGCGAAAGGAGGAATTATGGGCAAGATATATAAAAGTTCGAGAACTACTCTTGCGATAATACTTATTGTTGCGACCATTCTCGGCTTCGGCTATAAGCTCTATGACATTCAGATTGTCAATAACGAGATTTACGCCGCTCAGAATAATACCGTAAAAACCTATACAGTTCCTCTTCGCGCTGCAAGAGGGGATATAGTAGACCGAAACGGAAATCCCCTTGTAACAAACCGTCAGGGAAACAGCGTTGTACTCAACGCGGCGTATTTCCCGTCGGCGGAGAATAACGACGAAAGAAACGCCGTAGTTCTCAATCTTATCTCGCTTTTCAGAAAAAATAAGGAGGAGTACGTTCACAACCTCCCGCTCAAGCTCGATAAAAACAACAAGCCCGTTTTCTTTACAAAGAAGGACGACGAAAAATTTGAAAGCGCGATAAAGACGATGAAGAGCAGGGATATGTTCAATCTTCAGGACTACGCCACCGCTCAGAACTGCTTTGACGCTATGATTGAAAAATACGGGCTTGAGGCTTATGCCGAAAAGGGCGACTATAAAACCGCCCTTGAAATAGGCAATATCCGCTATGAGCTCACAAGACTTCTGTTTTCTGTATCAAATCCCGTTGCAATCGCCGAGGACGTAAGCGATAAAACGATAGCGGAAATTAAGGAAAACTACGATTATTACGAGGGCGCCGACGTTCAGGTTGTAGCCTACCGCGAGTACGCCGACTCAACCCTCGCGCCCCATATTCTCGGAACCGTAAGAAAAATCAACGCCGAGGAGTACGCCCGCCTTAAGGATAAGGGATACGGAATTACCGACGAGATAGGCGAGTCGGGAATTGAGGCGGCTATGGAGGAATTCCTCAGAGGTACTGCGGGAGAAAAAACCGTAACTATCGACTCCGACGGAAACGTTACCGAGGAGATTACAAAGGAGCCCGCGCAGGGCGATACTATAGTTCTCACTATTGATAAGGACTTACAGCGCGTAGCTCAGAAAAAGCTTGAGAGAACCTGTAAGGGCGTTGATTATTACCGCTCAACGGGCGCGGTAGTCGTTGAAAACGTCAATAACGGCGAAATACTTGCCGCGGCAAGCTATCCCGCTTTCGACCTCAACGATTATTACAAGCATTACAACAAGCTCGCAAAGGACGCGAAAACCCCGCTTTATAACCGTTTTGCTATGGGTACCTACGCCCCGGGCTCAACCTTTAAGCCTATGATGGCGGTTGCGGGACTTCAGTCGGGAGTAATCGGCGAGAATACATATTTTGAATGTAACAAGTATTTCAAGGTACGCGATATGGAATTCAAGTGTACCGATTTCCACGGAGGAGAAAACGTACGAACCGCGATAAGGGATTCGTGTAATATCTTCTTCTATAATACCGCCCAGAGGCTCGGAATAGAGAGAATGAATCTTTACGGCTCTATGTTCGGTCTCGGCGAAAAGACGGGCGTTGAAATACCCGAGGCAAAGGGGATTTTAGCGGGCCCCGAATACAGAAAAAAATTCGATATGACCTGGCGCCCGGGCGATACCGTTCAGGCGGCTATCGGTCAGTCGGACAACCTCTTTACCCCGCTTCAGCTTTGTAACTACTGCGCTACGATAGCAAACGGCGGAACGAGGTATCAGCTTCATTTCGTAAAATCGAGAATATCAAATTCAACGGGCGTTGTAAGCGAAACGGGCTCGAACGCGGTCAAAACTCTTGAGGTAAGTGATAACAATATAAATATCGTTCAGGAGGGTATGAGACTCGTTGCTACTCAGGGCGGCCCCGCGGGAGTATTCAGCTCGCTCGGAACAAAGGTTGCGTGTAAAACGGGTACGTCTCAGGTAAGAGTAAAGGGAGCTATCCACAACAACGGTTTCCTTATTACCTACGCGCCGTATAACAACCCCGAAATCAGTATAGCCTCGGCTATCGAGCTTGCGGGATCGGGTACGTCAACGGCGAAAATAACCTACTCGATTATCGACTATTATTATTCCCATAATTCCGATGAGAAAAAGGCTCAGAAGGACGGAACACTTTTATAAAATACTTGTTTTAGTATTTAGTTTATGATAATATAGGACTATAAATCTACTTTTTAGCAAACCCAAGGCGAATATCACAGGAGGAAAATATGAATATTGCTTTAATTGCTCACGATGCGAAAAAGGAACTTCTTGTACAGTTCTGTATAGCATACTGCGGAATTATCAGCCGTCACGACGTATGCGCGACGGGAACAACGGGCAAGCTCGTAAAAGAGGCGACGGGGCTTAATATCAACTGCTTGTTAAGCGGCTCTCAGGGCGGCGGACAGCAGATTGCAAGCCGTATTGCGTGTAACGAGATTGACCTTCTTATATTCTTCCGCGACCCTCTTTCGGCGAAGCCGCACGAGCCTAACGATAACGACCTGCTTCGCCTGTGCGATGTTCATAACATCCCGTTTGCGACAAATATTGCAACCGCTGAGGCGCTTATAAGGGGCGTTGAAAGAGGCGATTTTGAGTGGAGAGAAATTGTAAATCCACGGTATAACTGATAATAAAAGTGCGGGGCGTAACTGCTCCGCATAACAAATATAGGAGACAAAAATGGCGTTAATAACTAAGGCTGTAAAGGGCACTAACGACGTTCTTCCGTCAGAGGTGCATAAAAACCAGTATCTTGAGGCAACCTGTCTTTCGGTTGCCGAAAACTTCGGATATAAGGAAATGAGAACTCCCGTGTTTGAGCACACGGAGCTATTTCAGCGCGGAGTAGGCGATACAACCGACGTTGTTCAGAAAGAGATGTATACCTTCGACGATAAGGGCGGACGTTCGATAACTCTTCGTCCCGAGGGAACCGCGGGCGC
>CAMVRG010000152.1 GCA_947169815.1 uncultured Clostridia bacterium
CTAAGAAGGCGCTTCCGCCTACCGTTTCGTCGGTTAACTTAAAGCCCGCCGACAAGGGCATGTCGCTCAGCTGGGCTAAGAAGAGCGGACTCTCCGGCATAAAGATTTATAAATGCACTACGGGTAAGGACGACGATTTCAAACTTCTTGCAACCGTAGACAGAGACGCTTCAAGCTATCTTGATACAAAGGTAAATTACGGAACAACGTATTACTATAAAGTAGAACGCTATGTAAACGCGAGAGGGGAGTATTTCTCTACTACCTCAAAGGCGTTTTCAAAGAAATACGAGCTCGCAACTCCGAGCATGATTTGCGATAATCTTTCAACGACGTCCGTAAACGTTGAAATAAGGGGCGACGGCTGTCAGACTAACTTTATCTATTACGTTGAGCATAACGGCAAAACCTATCTTTCACAGAAAAAAACAAGTAATACGACCCTTGTTATAGACTCGCTCGACCTCGGCGAAACATATACGCTTTACTGCGCCGAAAAGACCTCGATAGGTCAGGGCTTATTCGGAAAGGTTACCTTTACGGTTATACCTAAGGAGGTAACGAATATCAAGGCTTCTCCTGCTTCTGAGGGAATAAACGTAAGCTTTGATACTCAGAAGGACGTCGACGGCTTTAAGATTTACAGAAGTACCGAGCAAAACGGAACCTTCGGCGAGCTTGCTACTCTTACGAAGGGCGTGTCAAGCTATATCGACAGAAATGTCAAGCTTAAGAAAACCTATTACTATAAAGTAAGAAGCTTTAAACACCGCAGCGGAGTTACCTATTACAGCAACAGCTACGAAACCTCCGCCTCGGTTACATATCTTCTTCCCGCAAGCGCAAAGCTTAAGGCGTACCGTGCGTCTCCAACCGCGGTAACGCTAAAATGGAAAAAGGTTCCCTTCGCTTCAACCTATACCGTACAGTATAAAATCAAGGGCGGAAGCTGGGTAACCGTAGCCGATATTACTAAAAATACCTGTAAAATTAAAAAGCTTGAAATCGGTAAGTATTATTATTTCAGAGTCCGTGCGGTAAACAGTATTGGTAAGGGCGATTATACCGCTAAGGTTAAGCTGAAGGTCCTTCCGCCAACTCCCGAAGCGCCGACTCTTAAGGTAGTTAAAAAGGGAATAAAGGTTACCTTAAAGCCCGAAAGCTATGCGAGCGGATATTATATCTACCGCTGTAAAAAGAAAAACGGAACCTACGGTATTGTAGGTAACGTTACGGGCAATAAAACGAAGAGCTTTACCGATAAAAACGTTGAAAAGGGTAAGACGTATTATTACAAGCTCGTATGCTATAAAAAGAAAAACGGCGTAATCTATGAGAGTTCCTTCTCAAAACGTGTTAAACAAAAATATTAAAAATCGCTTTAAACAAGAACATAAAATTTAGACAATTTTAACAAGGTTAAATTATTTTTCCACATAATTTGCTAAAATACTTGACTTTATTAATTCGATTGTATATAATCTATGCGATGTTTAGAGAAATTCTAATATTAATAACCCCCGTTGGACGGAGGGAGGGAATATAATGAGTCAGGTAAAAGTTAAGGAAAATGAATCTCTTGACAGCGCTCTCAGAAGATTTAAGCGCCAGACCTCACGCGATGGCATCATCCAGGAGGTAAGAAAAAGAGAGCATTACGAAAAGCCTTCTGTCGCTCGTAAAAAGAAGAGCGAAGCTGCTCGTAAAAGAAAGTACAAATAATACTTAAGGGAGGGTAATTTATGCCCTCCCGTTATTTTTAAAAGGTGATTATATGAAAATTCTTGTAATCAACGGCCCGAACCTCAATATGACGGGAATAAGAAAAAAGGACGTTTACGGAAGCGAAACGCTTGAGAGTATTAACGCCGAGCTTAAGGCTTATGCTGACGAAAAAGGCGCCGAGGCAGACTTTTTTCAGTCTAACCACGAGGGCGCGATAATTGATAAAATCCACGAGTGCAAAAACGAATATGACGGCGCCGTGATTAACGCGGGAGCCTATACCCATTATTCCTACGCTATACGCGACGCTATTGAAAGCGTTTCCGATTATCTTCCCTTCGTTGAGGTACACCTCAGCGATATTCATTCGCGCGAGGATTTCAGAAGAATTTCCGTAATCAGCGACGTATGTATAAAACAGATTTCGGGATACGGTAAGGACAGTTATAAAATGGGTATTGATTTATTGTGCGAAATACTGTAAAATACTAATGATAATTACTTATTATATGGAGGTATATAAATATGATTTCAGCAGGCGATTTCAGAAACGGCGTAACCTTTGAAGAGGACGGAAACGTATTACAGGTTATTGAATTCCAGCACGTTAAGCCCGGTAAAGGCGCTGCTTTTGTAAGAACTAAGACTAAGAACGTAATTACGGGAGCTGTAACCGAAAAGAGCTACAACCCCTCGGCTAAATATCCTACCGCTTATATCGAGAGAAAGGATATGGAATATTCCTATAACGACGGAGATTTATATTACTTTATGGACGGCGAGACCTTCGAGATGCTTCCCGTATCCGCAAGCGACCTCCCCGATAATTTCCGTTTTGTTAAGGAAACAGACGTTTGTAAAATCCTCTCCTATAAGGGCAAGGTGTTCGGCGTTGAGCCTCCGACCTTCGTAACCCTTGAGGTAACTCATACAGAGCCCGGCGTTAAGGGTAATACGGCTACTAATACTCTTAAGCCCGCTACCGTTGAAACAGGCGCTGAAATCCGCGTTCCGCTTTTCATTAACGAGGGCGATATGATAAGAATTGATACGCGTACCTGCGAGTATATGGAAAGAGCGTAAAGGAGATTAATATGAATACATCTGAAAGCTTAGGCTATTTAAAGGGCTTAATCGACGGCCTTGAACTCGACGTTACAACTAAAGAGGGAAAGGCTATAAAGGCTATCGTTGACGTACTTGACAGTATAATTGAGGACGTTCAGGAAAACGCTGAGGATATCGCTGATATTTACGACGATATAGACAGACTTGAGGACGATGTAATCGACCTTGAGGACGCAGTTTATGATGATGATGACGAGTGGGACGATGACGATTTCGACGAGTTTGAAGAATACGAGGTTGAATGTCCTAACTGTAACGTTGTTTTCGAGGTAGACGAGGATACGTTTATGAGCGGCGAGGTTCAGTGTCCGAACTGCGGCGAAACTCTTCAGTTTGAATTTGAAGAAGACGACGAGGACGAAGACGAAGAATAATATAAAAATAAGGCTGAATAAGGGGCGACCGTCATAAAGAATGTCAGCCTTAAAATCGCCTCTTTTTCGCTATA
>CAMVRG010000153.1 GCA_947169815.1 uncultured Clostridia bacterium
TTGTCTGAGTAGCGTCGAAGAGTGAGCCGTATCTCATACCAACGATATCCATTGATACGATTGGGTCAGTGTTGTAGCCGAAGCTCTCGTTTGATGCAGCCTTCATAGCGTCGTTGATAGCGTCAACTGTTACGTTGTCGCCCTTAACAACTGCTGTAAGGATTGTTGTTGAACCTGTTGGTGTAGGAACTCTCTGAGCAGCACCGATCAGTTTGCCGTTGAGCTCAGGAATTACAAGACCGATTGCCTTTGCAGCACCTGTTGAGTTAGGTACGATGTTAGCTGCACCTGCTCTTGCTCTTCTGAGGTCGCCCTTTCTGTGAGGACCGTCAAGAATCATCTGGTCGCCTGTGTAAGCGTGGATTGTGCACATAATACCGGAAACGATAGGAGCATAGTTGTTAAGCGCCTGAGCCATAGGAGCAAGGCAGTTAGTCGTACAGGATGCAGCGGAGATAATTTTATCGTCAGCTGTAAGTGTTTCGTGGTTTACATTGTAAACGATAGTCGGAAGGTCGTTTCCTGCGGGAGCAGAGATAACTACCTTCTTAGCGCCTGCGTCAATGTGAGCCTGTGACTTATCCTTTGAGCAATAGAAGCCTGTGCACTCAAGAACTACGTCTACGTCAAGCTCGCCCCAGGGAAGCTCAGCAGCGTTGGGCTTAGCATAAATCGGGATTTTCTTACCGTCAACGATGATAGCGTCCTCAGCAGCCTCTACAGTGTGCTTGTTCTCGCCGATAACACCTGCATAACCTCTCTGAGCGGTGTCATACTTAAGAAGATGAGCAAGCATTTTGGGGTCGGTAAGGTCGTTGATTGCAACTACCTCATAACCTTCAGCTTCAAACATCTGACGGAACGCAAGACGTCCGATACGGCCGAAACCGTTAATAGCAACTTTTACCATTGGAATCTACCTCCATAAATTAATTTAATAAATATTGCTTTTTTGCATTTTTATTTTATACTGTTTTAGAATAATATGCAAGAAAAAAATACATTTTTTACAATATACACAAAATATTTATTTCAATTTGATAATTATTTAACAACTTGCTTTCAGTATGCGCCTGCCGTAAGCGGATTTCTATTGATTTTACTATTATAATATGCTAATATAAAATGGTAGTATTATACACTGTTTTCCCTATGTATGCTCTATATAGGGTTTGAAAGAAATAAGGAGTGAGTTTATGAAAAAAATAATCAGTATTATTCTTTCTGTTGCAATGCTTGTTACTGTAACGGCGGGCATAGATTTCAGCGCATACGCCGCTTACATTACGGGCATTGAGTTTGAACCGACAGAGGATTGCTTTACCTATGAGGACTGCCACGCCTACGACGTAACCGAGGACGGCAGAACCTATAAGTACTACCAGTATAACGAGTGGGACTTAATGTGGGAAGGCTATAAGATTACCGTTAATTACAGCGACTCCTCAAAAGAGGTTTTCACCTGCGGTGATATCCACGAGGAGGAGGACTGGTTTGAGCTCGGCTATAAATCCGACAGAGGCAATATCCTCGACGTCGGACGCGATTTAAGCGTCGATACTCACCAGAGCCCCGACAACGTATGGGAGGTAAACAACACCTACCCCGTTGATTTGATTTATAAAAACGGCTCAAGCGAGTATTCCGTAAGCTATAACGTTTCAATTATACCGAACCCCGTTGACTCAATTTCCGTAAGCTCTGAGCGCGATATCGTTCTTTTTGAAAACGTCTGCGGCAACTGGGAAAAGGATGAAAACGACAACGATTATTTCCGTTACTGGTCCAATGAGAGTTATTTCCATTACGCGGGCGTTCATATTACGGTTAACTTCTCAGACGGAACGACGAAAACCTATTCCTACACGAAAGACAACTGGAAGCCCGTTGACGAGGAAGGAAACGAGATTAACGACGACTGGCTTGAATATAACTTCCTTCAGGGCAGAGACCACTACACAGTCGGCTCTGAAAACAGGGCTTATTTCGGCTATTACGGTAAAGAGGATTATTTTAACGTAACCGTAGCCAAAGGCGGCGACGTTGACGAGGGCGCGCTCAATCCCGACGAAACCGTTCAGTCGCTTTATTACTCAGATGAAAAGCATACCTATACCTTTACCCCCGACCACGACGGCGCATACCGCTTTGATGACAGCCTTATTGACAGAATTGTTTACGACGGCGAATTCTCATACAGTATGACCTGCGGCGAAGAGAACGTTGACTGCATAAGCGAAGACCCGCTGCTCTTCAGCCTTGAGGGCGGTAAGACCTATGAATTTACCGTAATGAACAACCGCGATGACGAGATGCGCATTGAATATCTCTGCGTAAGAGAAACCGCCGCAGTATCCTCCTTTACCTACACCCCCGCAAACGGAAACAGCGTTTATGCGGGCGACGTAGCTACCGACGATTTCATTTACAACGAGGGTAATAAAATCAGCCTCACCCTTTCAAACGGCGAAAGCGAAGTATTCACCGTTAACGAGAATTCCGATTACGTCTGTGAAAACGGCGAGCGCATTGAGGATTATTGCAGAAACCGCGGCATAGAAGATATGGACTGCCGTCCGCACTGTATCCCCAACTACTCGCCGTGGGAAACGAACAAGGAATCCTATATTACAATCGAAATTGCCAACGCAAAAACAAGATTTGACGTAAACGTTACCGAATCCGACATAAAGTCGATATCCTACGAAACCGCCGAACCCCTTGAGGTTTACGAGGGTACGAGCCGTACCGAGGATTACTGGGACGAATACGGCAGACACGAATACGAATATTACGATTTCTCAAAGTGGGACCTTGAGCGTAACGATAACGCTATAACGGTTACCTATCTTGATAATACTTCCGAAACCTTCAGCCTCAAATGGATTCACGACGAGGGCGAATGGGAAGATTATCCCGTTTATATTTCCGATGAGGGAAACAAAATCTTTACAAAAGACCTCTACCTTCTTTTTGAGCAGGATTACGAGCATCAGTGGAGCGCAGGAAACAGCTATCCGATAACCGTTATGTATCACGGAAAATCGGATACCGTTAACGTCAGCGTAGCGGCTAACCCCGTTGAAAGCATTTCCGCCGAGCTTGAAGAAAACATCAAGCTTTACGAGGGCTTCTTCTGCGACGAGGAATACGACGAAGAAAACGACGAGCACTGGTACAACTATTGGTGGAACAACGATTTCCTT
>CAMVRG010000154.1 GCA_947169815.1 uncultured Clostridia bacterium
TGAGCCGCTGTTCGTTGCGGCATTTACCGCCGCGGGCTTCGCATTTTTGTATTTCAGAAGAAGAGGCGTTGAGCGTGTTTCGGCTATGGTGCTTTTCAGCGGAATACTTATAATGCTTTGTATATTCCTGAAAAACTTTGATAATTTCAGAGAGCTTAAACCGCTTAGAAATATTAATAATAAAGCGTTTAATTCCGTAATTGCCGCGGTGTGCATACTCGGTATTTTGGGTACGGGTCTTTTCTGCGTAAGAGAAAACCGCAGATTTGACAGAAAAGCCGAAAGCTTCGCCGAGATTGCAGAATACGTGAACGAAAAAACGAATAATTTCTACGTAAGCGACGTAAGAGTTTCGTCTGATTATGTAGTTAAATACAATAACGATAATATATTCAGACCTTACGCAAACAAGGATATTAAGGTTTACGGCTTCCTCGGAACGTGGACTCTTTATACATATTATTACTACGATAATATGAAAAATCTCGGTATTGAGGAATACAGTGATAATCTTATTTCACTTCTTCTGAGGGACGACGTAAGATTTATTACAAAGAAGATGCCGCCTGAAAAGTTTGTACGCTTTTTTAAGGAAAACTACGGACTTGAGGTTGATTATAAAGTTGTAAAAAAATTCCCCGAGGGGAAATATAAAATATATAAATTTAATATTAATGGAGAATAGTGATGAAAAAAATTTCCTTTGTAATGCCTTGCTACGGCTCGGAAAAAACAATTAAACCCGTTATTGAGGAGATTGAAAAGTACGTGTCTTTACGCAGCGGGTACGAATATGAGATTATCTGCGTAAACGATACCTCGCCCGATAACGTAATAAGCGTGCTCAGGGAAATTGCAGCCGAAAATAAAAAAGTAAAAGTCGTTGACCTTTCGAGAAATTTCGGAAAGCATTCCGCAGTTATGGCTGGCTTTTCAATCGTTAAGGGCGACTATGTAGTATGTCTTGACGACGACGGACAATGCCCTATGGACAGGCTCTGGGATTTACTCGACCCCGTTATCAGCGGTGGCTACGACTATTCAATGGCGAAGTACGATAAAAAGAAACAGTCGGGATTCAAGAATTTCGGAAGCGCTATGAATTCGCTTATGTCGGTTATTCTTATAGATAAGCCCAAGGATATGAATTTCTCAAATTTCAAGGCTATGAAACGCTTTGTAGTTGATGAAATGGTTAAGTATAATAACCCTTATCCCTATCTTGAAGGACTGACTCTCAGAACAACAAGAAATATTATTACCGTTGATATGGAAGAGCGCGAAAGAATTGCGGGGCAGGGGCATTTTACTTTAAAAAAATCCCTTTCACTCTGGATGAACGGCTTTACCGCCTTTTCGGTTAAACCGCTTAGAATTGCAACTATTATCGGTACAATCTGCGCGCTGTTAGGCTTTCTTTTCGGACTTTATGTAATAATACGAAAAATAATTCACCCCGCCGTTGCTATGGGATACAGCTCAACTATGGCGGTTCTCCTCTTTATCGGAGGCATAATTATGCTTATGCTCGGACTTATCGGCGAGTACATAGGAAGAGTTTATATAAGCCTTAATAATTCGCCGCAGTTTGTAATCAGAGAAATAATAAATGAGGAAAAAGAATGAAAAAGCTGATGATTTTAGGCGCGGGAATATACCAGGTCCCGCTGATTAAAACCGCTAAAAGGCTCGGTATTTATACAATCGCCGTCAGCATTAAGGGAAACTATCCCGGCTTTGCTCTCGCCGATAAGGTGTATTTCGAGGACACTACCGATTTTGAAACGGTAACAAGAATTGCAAGACAAGAGAATATCGACGGTATAGTAACCGCGGGAACGGACGTTGCGGTTATTACTATCGGTAAGGTGTGCGACGAGCTCGGGCTTTGCGGACTCTCGTATGAAGCGGCTAAAATTGCCTCAAATAAAATGCTTATGAAAACCGAGTATGAAAAGCTCGGCGTAAGAACTGCGCGCTTCCGTAAGGTGTCCTTCAGCGACGGGGATATAAAAGCCGCGTGCAAGGAGCTTAACTTCCCGCTTATATTTAAAGCGGTTGATACCTCGGGAAGCCGCGGAATAGTAGTCGTTCCTGCTGAAAAGGATATTGACGGCGCTTCGGATATTGTAAAGGGCGCAACAAAACTTGATTATTTCATTATTGAAGAGTTTATAACGGGTACTGAGTTCGGCGCTCAGGCTTTCGTAAAGGACGGAAAGGTACAGTTCTGCCTTCCTCACGGAGACTATGTTTATAAGGGCGATACGGGCGTTCCTATCGGTCATTTTGCGCCTTACGAGTTAGACGCGAATATTATTGAAGATACTGAAAAACAGCTTAAGGGCGCAGTAGAGGCTATGAAGCTGAATAACTGCGCTATAAACGCCGACTTTATTTTAAGCGAGGACAATAAGGTATATGTTCTTGAGCTCGGCGGACGTTCGGGCGCTACCTGTCTTGCGGAGCTTGTCTCGCTCTACTACGGCTTTGATTATTACGAAAAGATTATAAAAGTTGCGCTAGGCGAGGATGTGAGCTTTGAGTCTGACGAAAAGAACGCGAACGCAAGCCATCTTATTATGAGCGATAAAACGGGCGTTATTAAAAATCAGGAATACACGCCTGACGACGAGAGAGTAGTCGACGTTCAGTTTGATTATAATATCGGCGACTCAGTACGTAAGTTCAATATCGGACCTGACAGAATAGGTCATATTATTACGGTAGGCAAAACGCTTGAAGAGGCAAAAGAGGTTCTCGATAACGCTATGAAAAACATTGTGCTTGAGATAGAGGAGTAATATGAGCGACAGTTTAGATAGAAAGCTATTAAGCGTACTGATATTTAAAGACCTTTTTAAAATGCAGACAAGGCTTCCTATGAATTATAAGAAAGCCAGAAGAATGCAGGATAAAAGGGTGAAAGAGCTTGTTAAAAAGGCTTGGGAAATCCCGTTTTACAGAGAGCGTTTTGAAAGCGCGGGCGTAACGCCTTCTGATATAAATTGCGCCGAGGACCTTTCAAAGCTTCCGCTTTTAACTAAGGACGAGCTGCGCGAATTTATGAAAAACGAGGACGAAAAGGTCGGCGCGCTCGCCGGGAAGATCGGCTCCCGCGTCGTCGGCTCGATCAGCCGCAGCGATACGGTGACGGACGCCGAAGAGCTCATGAAGACCGTGATCGAAGCTTTTCCG
>CAMVRG010000155.1 GCA_947169815.1 uncultured Clostridia bacterium
TACACCACGTTTACTGATCTTTCTGAAGAAACAACATATTCCTGGGACAGCGACCCCGCTTCCACGGTAATTGAGTCAAACACAATCTTTACGCGAATAAGAACTACCGAAAAGCACGGCTACGATTTCGGCAATCCTCAGTTCAAATTCCAAAACAATAATAAGAGCGGACTTATGGCGTTTTATGAATGCCCGCAGTGCGGAAGCATCGGCGAGGTCGGCGTTGAGATTTTAGGCGCCACAGGTCAGGGACTCAAAATAAGAATTGACGGAACTGCTATCGGCGGAGACGGAATCGCTTATGAGGGAGTGCTCAACGTAGGCACGATTAAAACCATAGTCGAGCTTATGCAGAAGGTCGGCGTTCCTATCCCGGGTTGGGTTAACACGGTTCTTACCGTACTTGATTATGCTGATGACGTTGTAGATAAAATCGTTGAGCAGACAACCGAGTGCGCTAAAACGGGACATCTTTACGGCGCTCCGACTTATTCGTGGAACGATTCTCACACAGAATGTACGGCAACCTTTACCTGCACGAGAAGCGAATGTCACGACAACTATGAAAACCACGCCGTATCAAAGAAAATGAACGTTACGGGTCCGTTTTATACATACGGAAGCTGTACCGAGGACGGCATTGAAACCTACAATGCAACCTGTAAATTTACAGAAACGGATAAGGGAACGGTCGACGGTTTCGATATCGCTCACGATTTTGAGACAAAATACGAAAAGGTATGGCAGCCGAAGACTGGTCATAAATGGAATATAAGAGTTTCAAATAACGACGCGACCTGTACCGAGGACGGAACATATAACAGAGTATGCGCAAACTGCGGACTTACCGAAACAAAGCCCGATACGGGAACCGCCAAGGGACACACCGCAGGCGCTTTAAGACGCGAAAACGAGGTTGCCGCAACCTGCACCGAGGGCGGCTCTTACGACGAGATAAGGCGCTGCGTAAGATGTAATCTTGAAATGTATAAAGAGCACAAAACTACCGACCCGAAGGGACATACTCCCGGCGAAGCCGTTAAGGAAAACGAACAGGCGGCAACCTGCGAACAGGGTGGCTCTTATGAAAACGTTGTATACTGTACAGACTGCGGCGACGAGCTTTCACGCGATACGGTAGACACCGAGGCTAAGGGACATAAGCCTGTTGTTGTAAGCGAAAACCTTTCAAGCTCAACGTGTACCGCCGGCGGAACGTATGACAAGGTAACTAAGTGTTCGGTATGCGGTAAGGAATTCAGCAGAGAGGAAATACCTCTTCAGACCGCTGAACATGACTACCAGCCGGTTACAACTCCCGCAACCTGCACCGAGGACGGAAAAATTGAGATGGTATGTTCGGTATGCGGCGACAGTTATATCTCAGAAACTATTGATTCCATTGAGCACGAATACGAAGAAACGAAGATTGCTCCCGACTGCACAAACGCAGGATATACACACTTTTCGTGTAAATACTGCGGCGACAGCTACGACGAGCCGGGCGAAAGCGCGACGGGTCACGTCTTAGACGACGGTACGGTAACGAAGGAGCCGACCTGCGAGGAAGCGGGAACTATGACCTATACCTGTACGGTGTGCAGCGATACGGTTATCTCTGATATTCCCAAGAAGAACCACAACTGGAGCGCCGAGCCTGTTGCGCCCACCTGCTCAACCTTCGGATATACGAAATACACCTGTTCAAACTGCGGCGATGAAAAAATCGAAAGAGGCGCCGACGCAACGGGACACTCCGTAAAAACAAGAGATGTAATTACCAAGAATGCATCCTGTACGGAAGAGGGCTCATACGATAAGGTTTATTACTGCGAAATCTGTAATGAGGAATTAAACCGCGAGCACTATGTAATCGCAAAGAGACCCCACAATCCTGATAAATCAACAAAGAAAGCAACCTGTACCGAGCAGGGCTATACAATGTATAAATGTAAGGTCTGCGGTCTTGAATACAAGGCAAGCTTTACCCCATGCGCGGGTCATAAGCCCGTTGCTATCCCCGCGGTTCCCGCAACCTGTATTAAAACGGGAAAAACCGAAGGCGAAAAATGCTCGGTATGCGGAGTAATTCTTGAAAAGCCTCAGGATACTTCGACGGTTGCCCATAAGTGGAACAGCGGCGTTATTACCACTCAGCCGACCGTTGAGGAAACGGGAATTAAAACCTATACCTGTACGGTATGCGGCGATAAGAAAACAGAGGTGGTACACAAGCTGACCGTTGAGGAGGCTACTCCTACCAACACTGAGGCGGATAAGGCTCCCGTCAATAAGGTAATCAAAAAGCCCGCTAATATTACGACTATCTCACACTTAAAGAAAAAAGAGCTTGAAATCTTCTTTAATAAGGTTAACGGCGCTCAGAACTACCGCGTAATGTACCGTAAGCAGGGCGCTAAGAAATGGAATTACGCCTGGACCGACGGTAAAACTCAGTATACGCTTAAAAACCTTAAGGCGGGCGGTCTTTACGAATTTATGTTCGCCGCCTACAAGAAGAACTCAAAGGGCGAGTGGGAGCGCGGCGACTATTCGGCAACAAGCTACCGCTATTACTACAAGGCGAATATCAAAAAGGTTAAACCGGGTAAAAAATCCGCTACGGTTAAATGGGCAAAGGACAAAGCAGGCAACGGCTACGAACTTTTCTATTCAACCGATAAGGATATGAAGAAAAGAAAGAAAATTACAATTAATAACAAAAAAACAACCTCATACACAATTAAAGGTTTAAAGAAGGGAAAGAAGTATTATATCCGTGTCCGTTCCGTAAAGAAAAAGGCGGGCAAGAAATACACGGGCGAATTCTCCTCTCAAAAAACCGTTAAAGTTAAATAACGAAAGGATGACAGTATGAAAAAGATAACTAAACGCCTTATATCCTGTATATTGGCAGCGCTTCTTATTCTTACCTCCGTTCCGTTTACGGCTCTTGCGTCATCGGACGCCGATTTAGCGCTTTTAAAATCCGCTATAAGCGAATATGAGAGCAAGATGGACGGAACCGTGTATACGAATATGAAAGCGGCATATGATAATTATATTACCGCTAAGGAATACGCTTGTGCGTATGAGTACGGACACGATACCTCGCTCGACCTTGCGGGCGCGGCTAACGCGCTTTCAGACGCGGCGAGCGCTATGGAAGAGTGGACAGCGGTAAAGGTAACA
>CAMVRG010000156.1 GCA_947169815.1 uncultured Clostridia bacterium
CGAAAGCCTTCTTTTTCGGGGTTGCTTTTTTCTTTGACGGAATAGCTAAAACGAGCTTTGCAATACTCTTCTGAGAAGTCAGAATTTCGCCGCAGACCGAGCATTTTTCGCCCTCGGTCTTACCCTTCTCAAAGTAAGTAGGCTTCACGCTTTTAAGCGTTTCGGGGGTATGTCCGAGCGCAGCGGTTTCCTCGGTAAAGGTCTGTCCGCAAACAGAGCAGACGTATTCGGTTATTCCCTTTTCCGTGCAGGTCTGTGCTTTTATTACTTTACCCTCTCCGCTTTTTGTATGCTTTTCGCATGGCTCGGGTACATAATTATAGTGATAATTTGCGGTTTTAAAGGTACTTGTATTCTGGTCGCCTACGCTGACTTTAAGCCACTCCTCCCCGCTCGCCTTTACATTGACATCCGAAATGAAATTCGCATCCTGAAAAGCGTTATCTTCAACGGTTTCAAGACTTTCGGGAAGCGTAATTTCAGTAATGTTTTTAGCGGAGAAAAACGCTGATTTCTTAATTGTTTTCACTCCGTCGGGAACGGTATATGAGGTCGTTTTTGAAGCCGAGGGATAACGGATAAGCTCCGTTTTATCCTTATTAAACAGCACGCCGTTTTCAGAGCAGTAATTCGGATTGTCCTCGCTTACGGTAAAGCCTGAAAGACCGTTACAGCCGTCATAGGTTTCCGTGTCTATTCCGCTGACCTTGCTTCCGAGATTAACGTACTGAAGCTTATTACATGCCATAAAAGCGCTTGCGCCGATTTTCTCAAGGCTTTCGGGAAGCGATACGCTTACAAGAAAGCTGCACGCCGCGAACGCCATATCTCCGATTTCGGTTATTGACGACGGAAGCTCAACGTCCGAAAGCGGCTCGCCCTTTCCGATAAATGCGTAGTCAGCAATTTTTGTTACGGTAACACCGTTGATATCGTGAGGAACTTTAACGTTAGCCTCGTTTCCGTTATATAAGTCTATTACTATCGTATCGCCGTCAATATGATAATCAAAATCCCCATATGTTGAAGCATAAGCCGAAAAAGCCACGGATAACGGGCAGACAAGCATTATAAACGAAAGTGCAATACTTATTAGTTTTTTCATATTATTCACCTCTGTAATAATCCATTTTGATTTTATCACAAGTCGCGGCTTTTATCAACTGTAAAATATTGTTTAAAAAAAGAATTCTTTATTGATTTAATATTATATATCTGTTATAATATTTTGCAATGAATTGTCAGCGGAGAACGGATTATGATAAAAAAGCACGTAAAAAAAGCGATATCCGTATTAATTTGCGTTTCACTTATAGTGACGCTTTTTTCGGCGTGTAAATCGGGTACTAAAAAGCTTGATTTCATCTATCCCTTCTCGGCGGATATAAAAAGCTACGATCCGCAGGTTGCCTCTACGGCGGACGAATACCTTATAATTGAAAACACCTTTGAGGGACTAATAAGAATAAACGACGACGGGACCATTAAGAACGGCTGCGCCGAATCGTATGAGATAAGCAAGGACGGACTTAATTATACCTTTAAAATCAAACAGGGGCTTAAGTGGGACATAAAGACCGACAAGTATAAAGAGGGCGAAAAGAAGGGCGAATATAAGGACAGGAGGCTCAGGCTTCTCGGCTATGAATTCAACCCCGATATTACCGCGAAGGATTTTGTTTTCGCGCTTCAGAGAGCGGTATCACCCGATACAAATTCCCCGATGTTTTCTTCAGTCGCTTCAATAAAGAACGCGGTTGAAATTCATTCGGGCAAACTTGCGCCGTCTGCTCTCGGCGTTAAGGCGGCGGACGATTATACTCTCGTTATCAATCTTTCCTCCCCCGACTCCTCGTTCCTTCAGACGCTTACAACGGCGATCGCTATGCCCTGTAACCGGGAATTCTTTAACGCCTGCAAGGGAAGATACGGTATAGGCGAGGAATATACTCTTTTCAACGGTCAATTTTACGTTAATCAGATTTTAAAGGAATCATATCTTTTAAAGAAAAATGACGAATACAAGGGAGAGTTTCCCGCAAAGGCGGACGAATTAACGCTTAAAATTCTCACGGACGAGGATAAAAAGGATTTAAAGAAAAACGTAACCTCAAGGCTTGACAGCGGTTACTACGACGCGGCGTTTATCACGGGCGGCGAAAGCGAAAAGCTCAAGGACTCAAAGGGAATAAATTATGTTCCCTACGAGGATACAAGCTGGGTTTTAATGCTCAATACAAATAACGAGGTCTTTCAGAGCAAAAAGATGAGAAAGGCTTTCTGTCTCGGTCTTTCAAGACCTGAAACCGCAGAAAAGGAATACCTTTCGGATTCGCTCAGCATAATTCCCGAGGCGTGTACGCTCGACTCTATCAGCGTAAAAAAATCGCTCGGAAATACTGCTCCCGCTCCCGATTCGGCGGAAAGCATAAGGCTCTGGAAAGAGGGACTCAAAATAATAGATATGACCGAAATAAGTATTACCGTACTAACTACTCCCGAAATGGAAAACGTACTCAAGGCGTATCTTCAGGGAATTCAAAGCGGTATTTCGGGCATAAACAAAACCGAAAACGGCGACGTAATAAACTACTCAATAAAGGTTGAAACTCACGATATCGAAACGCTTACCTCTCTTCTTAAATCGAGAGAATACGACGCGGCGTTTTTCCCGTATAAATCGGTTTCAACCTCGGCTGTCAGCTTCCTTAAAACGTTTTCCGAATATAACAGAACGGGCTTTGATTCGGCGAAATTTGACGCAGCGCTTGAAAACGCGGTAAAGGCGAAGAATTCAGCCGAAGCGCTTAAATACATAAAAAAGGCGGAAAACGAATTAATCAATACTTATTCGGTATTCCCGCTCGTAGCGGAAAAAAGCTACTACGCCTCGGCAAAGGGCGTATCGGGCGTTCAGTTCCACGCAGGAAGCGGAAGGGTGAGCTTTGTAAATGCAACGAGAAAATAAAAAAGCCGCAGTATTCTTCTGGATTCTTTCGGCTTTGTGTATGGCGGTAATATTCTGGTTTTCGTCAAGGACGGCTAACGAATCAACAAATCAGAGCAACGTATTTGTTGAATGGCTCGAAAGCCTTTTCGGGAAAAATGAAATATGGATATTCATTGTA
>CAMVRG010000157.1 GCA_947169815.1 uncultured Clostridia bacterium
GTCTTTAACCGACGAGGAAACGGCGCCCGTATATCTCAGATATTTGAGAAGCTTTGTAACCTCGGCTCCCGCAACCTGAATACCGTATGCTATGCCCTTTTTAAGCTCTTCTCTCGCTCTCTGGTCCATATAGGTCATAGGACGGCGGATGCAGTTGCCCTCCTTATCAACGAGAACGAGTCCCTGCATAGCGGAGCAAAAGGAAATACCCTCAATCTGTTCCTTTTTTATGTCGGGTCTTTTCTGGAATACTACCTTAGTGGTAATGCACATAGCCTCCCACCATTCGTCCGCGTCCTGCTCTGCGCCTCCGTCAACTCCCGTTTCCTCGTTGACGTAAAGGTTGTAGCCCTCGGTTGCGGAAGCGAGAATTTTTATCTCCTCGTCAACCTCGATAAGACAGGTTTTTATTCCCGTTGTTCCGATGTCATAAGTGATTACGTACTTGCTCATAATACTATCCTCTCAAAATTATTTTTCAAATGTAAACGCGCCTTCAATGAACTTGAGAAGCTGGGTTACAACCTGCTCGTCGTCCATTTCGTCGACATTAATTCCCGTATAGATTTCAAAGCGGTCGCGGTAGTAGTCGCAGGTATATGAAAACTGAAGCGACATAAGAAGATTATCAAGAAAGAAGGCGAAAAGCCTCGGGTCGAGGTCCTGTCTTACGTCGTTTTTCGCAAACGCCTGAGCGATTGAGGTGATATATTTCCGACTTGTAGGGAATTCGATTTCCTCAGCAATAAGCTTTGCAAGCTCGGGGTTTTTCTCGCTCGTTATCTCATTATAAAGTCTTATGTAATTTGAATTTTTCTTTGAATGGTAACAGGTTGTTCTTATTACCCTTTCCGCCTTTTTAAGAATTTTGTCATCGCTCTTCATTATTTCCTTAAGCGAATCGTCAAGTATCTTACAGCCGCGGTGAATACAGGTTAAAAACAAATCCTCCTTCGTTGAAAAATACTTATACATAAGCCCTATGCTTATACCCGCGTTTTTCGCTATTACATTTATATTGGCGTTCTCGTAGCCTTTTGAGGAGAATTCCTCAATACCGACCTCGAGAATTTTTTCTTTTCTTGCGTCGGAGGCTCTTTCAAACGCCTCCTTGTATCTTTTTTCTATCATAACCTCTTTTGTGATATTGCACAAAGATGAATAATTCTGTTTGTGCAAGACTCACAATTCCCTTTCGGTGAGTAAATATTCACAGATACATATTAGCATTATTTTAATAGATTTGCAATAAAAATGACTAAAAATTAATAACTTTCCGATTGACAAATCGTGAAAAAGTGATATACTTAAATTGTATAAATAGTGAGCGGGCGCTCACGCAATAAAAGGTGAGCAACGACTCACACTAAAGATTAAGGAGGAATACTATGGATACAAGATTCGCTATCAGTGAGTATCCTAACGCTGCTGCTATTACAGCTCAGCTTGATGCACTCATCAAAAAACCCATTTATTCAATTAACAGAGCTGCTCTTAAGGAATACGTTGAAGAGTATTTTGACAAGAAATGCGCTAAGTCAAAGGAAATGATTACAGAAGCAAGAAATGTAATCCCCGGCGGCGTTCAGCATAACCTTGCGTTCAACTACCCCTTCCCCATCGTTATGGTTAAGGCTAAGGGCAATAAGCTCTATGATATCGACGGAAACGAGTATTTCGACTTCCTTCAGGCAGGCGGCCCGACAATTATCGGCTCTAACGACGATGTTGTAAAAGAGAAGGTTAAGGAGCTCCTTGACGACTGCGGTCCGTCAACAGGTCTTTTCCATCCCTATGAGTACAAGCTCGCTAAGAAAATCAGCGAATGTGTTCCTTCTGTTGAGATGTTCCGTATGCTCGGCTCAGGTACTGAGGCTTGTATGTGCGCGGTTCGTGTAGCAAGACTTGCAACAGGCCATAAGAACATTATCAAGATGGGCGGCGCTTATCACGGCTGGTCAGACCAGCTTGCATGGGGTATGCGTGTTCCCGGTACTCTTAATACTCAGTCTCACGGCGTTCCGCTTTTCGTATTCAAGCACACTCAGGAGTTCTTCCCGAACGACCTCAAGTCTCTTGAATTAAAGCTTAAGCTCAATAAGTTCCGCGGCGGTACTGCTGCTGTATTCATTGAACCCTGCGGACCCGAATCGGCTACACGTCCCGTTGATAAGGACTTCCCGAAGGGCGTTCAGGCTCTCTGCCGTAAATACGGCGCTCTCCTTGTATCCGACGAGGTTGTAACAGGCTTCCGTATCGGTCTTTCGGGCGCTCAGGGTTACTACGGAATCGACCCCGATATTACTATCTTCGGTAAGATTATCGCAGGCGGTTATCCCGGAGCAGGCGGAATCGGCGGACACAGAGAGGTTATGAAATATCTCGGCGCAGGTCTTGATAAGGCTGAAGGAAAGAAAATACATAAGGCTATGTGCGGCGGTACAATGGCTGCTACTCCTATCTCCTGCGTTGCAGGTTACACAGTAATCGAGGAAATCGAAAAGAGAAACGCCTGCCAGGTAGCGGGAAGAATGGCTGACAGACTCGTTAAGGGTATTAACGAATCAATCAGAAAGTACGACCTCCCCTTCGTATGCTACAACGTAGGTTCAATCTGCCACCTTCACACCGTTGCTACAATGCAGTTCAGAATTAACTGGAAGAAGCTATGGGAAGTACCTACCGTACTTAAGCAGACAGGTATCCGCCAGACTGAAATGCAATATATGGGCGCAGCTTATATGGCAGAGGGTATCGTAACTCTTGCAGGTTCAAGACTTTACACTTCAAGCGCTTACACCGAGGAAGACATTGACGAATGCATCAGACGTTTCGACAAGGTTCTTGCAAAGTGTGAAAAAATCGACGCATAATTAACGAAATCGGGGCGCCGAGGCGGAATGCCTCCGCGCCCTCAGTAATATAAGGAGACAGTTATGGCTTACGAAATTAATGAAGCTAAGGAATTAGTAGTAAAAGCAGGTAAGGAGCTTATCGAAAAAGGTCTTATCGCCCGTACCTGGGGTAATGTTTCAGCTCGTATCTCCGATACTCAGTTTGTTATTACTCCGTCGGGAAGAGCGTATGAGG
>CAMVRG010000158.1 GCA_947169815.1 uncultured Clostridia bacterium
CAACAGTTCGGGGAACTGTTGCGATGCCCGCGTGCGTGTCGGCGAGCGCAGAAGCAAGCCGAGCGAGTCTCGTAATCCGCTCCAAAAATAATAAGGGTACCGAAAGGTGCCCTTATTGTTTTTAAACGAGACTCGAACAGGGCAATCACAAAGTGATAGCAACAGTTCGGGGAACTGTTGCGATGCCCGCGTGCGTGTCGGCGAGCGCAGAAGCGAGCCGAGCGAGTCTCGTAATCCGCTCCAAAAGAAAAAGGACAACCGAAAAGGTTGTCCTTTAATTATTATACTATCCTGCGAGCATACTGTATACGCATTCGCCGAGGGTGAGAGACATAACGACGTTAACTGCTCTGAAATGCTTCTGATAGAAGGATTTGAGAAAGTTGCCGAGGAAAATCCATACGGTCGTGCAAAGCGAACCGATTGCGGCGATAAGAATCTCTGCGACTAAAAGCTCAATAATGTTTTTTGTATACTCGGTAATATATCCCGTAAGAGCCGTTACGCCGAAAATATAAATCTTTGCGTTTACGAGCTGAAGGGTAAGACCTTTCCAGAAGGAAGCGGGCTTTGTATTTTCCATATCGGGCTTTTTCTTGAGAATCATCTGAATTGCAAGGAAGATAACATATGCGGCGCCGATATATTTCATAATGCCCATAGCCTTCGGAAGAAGAGCCGCGAGAGCCGATACGATAAACGCGCAGGAGCACTGAACTAAAAAGTTACCTGCGAAAATGCCGAGGAATAACTTTTTGCCCTTTTCTATACCGTAATTGCTTACCGTGTTAAGCGCAAGCACGTTACCGGGACCGGGCGTTATTGAACTTACAAATGCGTAAAATGCTAAACTGAATACTACTGATGCAGGAATCATTTTTTCTCACCTCGCGCTATATAATAACACATTCTGAGAAAAGGTGGTAACACTTAAAATTTATACTTAAATATAGGTAAAACCTATGACAAAAACGGAGCGCTAATAACACTCCGTTTCCTTTGTATAAAGCATAATTTTGTCAATAAATTTTTTACCGAGCTCGCTTAACTGTTCGTCGCTTCTTATTATATATCCTATCTGCATATATTCGTCGCATTCAAGGGGAACGGAAACGATATTTCCGTTATGAAGCCAGCGGGGCATAATTCCCGTAGAAATCGTATACGCGTCGATTCCGAGCATCATATTTATCGCCGCCGCTCTGTCGCCTACCTTGATAATCTTGTCGCTTTTAAGCTGATAGTACGGCTCCTCGCTGTAATAAGCCGATTCGTATATGCCCTGATTATAGTTAATTCTCGGATATTTTTTCAAATCCGCAAAGGTAACCTTTTCCTTTTTCGCGAGCGGGTGGTCGTCGCGGATAAAAACGCAGGGATTCGTTGTGAAAAGCTCGGTGAATTTCAGCTTGTTGTGTTTGAGCTCTTTTTCAAGGACACGCTTGTTTCCCTTGCATTTATATAGAATTCCGAGGTCACAGAAACGGCTTTTAACGTTTTCGATAACTCTGTGGGTCTGGGTTTCGTGAAAGAGAATTTCATATCTTTCGGCGTCAAGCTCGTTTATTAAATCAACCATAGCGTTAGTGGAAAACATATAGTGCTGAGTCGCTACGGCAAAGTGAAGCTTGTCGGGAATATTATTTATGTATTTATCCTCGATAATATCCATCTGGGATACCGCCTGCCTTGCGTGACCGAGGAATTCAACCCCGTCGGAAGTAAGCGAAATTCCCGAGCGCGAGCGCTTGAAAATCTGTTTATGAATCTCGTCCTCAACCTCTTTTATCGCTTCCGAGAGCGTCGGTTGGGATATATAAAGCTTACGGGAAGCCTCTGTAATTGAGCCCGTTTCGGCTACCTCAATAATGTATTTTAACTGCTGTATCGTCATAGTTCTATTCCTAACTCTTTAATTTTATCACGTACCTTAAGCCAGTCCTGATACGCAAGCTCCTTATTATTCGGATTTCTCAGTATAGCGGCGGGGTGGTAGGTTCCCATCATAAGAACGCCGCCCTTTTCAATAAACTCGCCGTGCTCCTTTGTAACCCTGAAATCAGGGGAGATTAGCTTCTGAGCCGAAATTCTTCCTACGCATATAATAATTTTCGGTCTTATTATCTTAAACTGCTCTCTTAGCCAGTTTATGCAAACGTCCTGCTCCTCGGGCTTCGGGTCGCGGTTATGGGGCGGACGGCATTTTACCATATTTGCTATATACACGTTTTTATCTCTTGAAAGGTCGATGCTTTCAAGGAATTTGTCAAGCAGCTTTCCGCTTCTTCCTACGAAGGGCTCGCCCTGTAAATCCTCCTGCTCGCCCGGTCCCTCGCCTATAAGCATAATATCGGCGTCATTTTTACCCGTTCCGAATACGAGGTTTGTTCTGCCTTCGCACAGGGCGCATTTTGTGCAGCCCTTACACTCAATTTCAAGCTCGTCAAGCGTCATTTTATTCCCTCCCGAGAAAATATATTTTAATTATATCAAATTAAGTGTTGAAATACAATTCAATTTGTATTAAAATATTTGCGTCAATTAAATAATTCATTTACGGAGGAAATAAAAATGGCAAAAGAGGTATTGGTAGAAATTTCAGCCCGTCACGTTCACGTTTCCCAGGCAGACCTTGAAACGCTTTTCGGCAAGGGCTATGAGCTTACCTGTAAAAAGTGGCTCTCACAGCCGGGTCAGTTCGCCTGCGAGGAGAGGGTAAAGGTAATCGGCGCAAAGAGCGAATTCCCCGCAGTTTCAATTCTCGGACCCGTACGTCCCGAAACTCAGGTTGAGCTTTCGCTTACCGACGCGCGTTCAATCGGCGTTACCGCTCCCGTAAGAGAGTCGGGCGACCTTGAGGGAACGGGCGCGTGCAAGCTCGTAGGTCCCTGCGGAGAGGTTGAGATTGACCACGGCGTAATCGCAGCGCAGAGACATATTCACGCAACTCCCGAGGACGCAGCGAACCTCGGCCTTGAAAACGGCGAAATCGTATCCGTTGAAATCCCGACGGC
>CAMVRG010000159.1 GCA_947169815.1 uncultured Clostridia bacterium
GGAAAAAACGTAAACCGTAACCCCGATTATCATTTTGAGGATCTGGCTTACCGTTACGGAAATAAGATTATGCAGCCGCTTCTCGTTACCCTTGACCCGAGCGACGCCCCCGCTAAACCGATTACTCACGCGGGACAGGAGTTTAACTTAGTCCTTGAGGGAACGGTTATTATTACGCTCGGAAATAAAGAAATTACAATGAACGAAGGCGACTCAATTTACTTTAACCCGAGAATTCCGCACGCTCAGCGCTGCGGTGGGGAGGTTAAGGCGCGCTTTCTTACCGTTATAGCAGAGTAGGTGACTGAACTTGGATTATTTACTTAAAAAGTTTCTTCCTCAGATTGAGTTTTCTAGCTATGAGGAGTTTCACGAAAAATTTAAAATAAACGTACCCGAGAATTTTAATTTCGGCTTTGATGTTGTAGACGCGTGGGCTGAGCATGAGCCCGATAAGCGCGCTCTCCTCTGGGTAAACGAGGAGGACGAGGAGCTTACCTTTACCTTTACCGATATTAAAAAGCTCTCAAATAAAACGGCTAATTTCTTTAAGAGCCTCGGACTTAAGAAGGGCGACGTAGTTATGATGATAATGCGCCGCCGCTGGGAATACTGGGTATGCGCTACCGCTCTTCATAAGCTCGGCGTAATTCTTATTCCCGCAACCCTTCAGCTTACTAAAAAGGATATAGTTTTCAGAGGAAACGCGGCTGAGGTCAAGGCGGTAGTCTGTGTTGACGACAGCTTTGTAATCTCTCAGATGGAGGAATCCTTCCCCGAAATTCCGAGCCTTGAAAACAAAATTCTTGTAGGCGAAAAGCGCGAGGGCTGGCTTGATTTCCACGAGGAGATTGAGAAATTCTCAGATGAATTTCCGCGCCCGACGGGAGACGGGGCGACTAAGTGGGACGATATTATGCTCGTTTATTTCACGAGCGGAACGACGGGTATGCCGAAGCTTGTTCAGCATAATTTCGCCCACCCGCTCGGCCATATTGTAACCGCTAAATACTGGCAGCACGTTGAGGAAAACAAGCTCCATATGAGCGTTTCCGACTCGGGCTGGGCTAAGTTCGGCTGGGGTAAGATTTACGGTCAGTGGATTTGCGGCGCGACTATATTCTGTTACGATATGATAGGAAGATTTAATCCTAAAAATCTTCTTTCAAAGGTTGAAAAATACGGAGTAACGACCTTCTGCGTTCCGCCTACGATGTACCGCTTTATGCTTCAGGAGGATTTAACTCAGTTTGACCTCTCCTGTCTCCATCACTGCGCTACGGCGGGCGAGCCGCTTAACCCCGAGGTAGTTAAAAAGTGGAAAGAGTTTGTAGGACATCAGATTTATGAGGGCTTCGGCCAGACCGAGGGTCCCGTGCTTATCGCCAATTTCGGCGACGAGTGGTTCGAGCCTGTTCAGGGCGCTACGGGAAAGCCTAATCCGCTTTTCAATATTCAGCTGCTTGACGCTGACTCAAATATATGCGAGGACGGCGAAGAGGGCTCGCTTACGATTATGGACGTTAAGCATAATCCCCCCGTAGGACTCTTTACGGGTTACTATAAGAACCCCGAAATGACCGAGGAAAAGCTCGGCGGAGTCGGATATAATACGGGCGATGTGCTCTGGCGCGACAGCGACGGCTATTACCGTTTCGTAGGAAGAAACGACGACGTTATAAAGTGTTCGGGCTACCGTATAGGTCCCTTTGAGGTTGAGTCCGCGCTTGTTGCTCACGACGCGGTAGTTGAGTGTGCAATAACGGGCGCTCCCGACCCGATAAGAGGTCAGGTCGTTAAGGCTACCGTAGTTCTTGCTAAGGGCTATACCCCGAGCGACGAGCTTACCAAGGAGCTTCAGACCCACGTTAAGCATATGACCGCGCCTTATAAATATCCCCGCGTTATCGAGTATGTTGACGAGCTTCCCAAGACCGTCGGCGGAAAGATTAAACGCGCCCAGATAAGAAAGGCTGACGAGGACTCATATAATAAATAAAGAAAATCCTTACTCAAAACGAGTAAGGATTTTTTGGTGGAGACTGCTGGACTTGAACCAGTGACCCCTTGCATGTCAAGCAAGTACTCTAACCAGCTGAGCTAAGCCTCCGCGGTAAATACATTCTACTATTATATACTGCATTTGTCAATAAATAGTTAACGGTATTTGACGGGGCTTTTATAAATCTCTTATTACTGACGTCAGAACAGTTATTCTGATTCATCGGGGAGCACGTCGTTTATTATTCTTTTCAGCATTTCAGCGGACGACTGCAAAGCCTCCGTCTCTTTTTTATTCAGCTCAATGGGAACAAGCGCTTCAACGCCGTGTTTGCCGACGATTGCAGGCATACTGAGCGCGACGTCTTGAATACCGTAATCGCCCTTCTGAAGGCTTGATACGGGGAGAACTGACTTTTCGTCGCGAACGATTGACTCGCAGATTCGCCGTATGCTCATAGCGATACCGTAGTAGGTAGCGCCTTTCTTTTCGATAATCTCATAGGCGCTGTTCTTTACGCCGTTGGCAATTTCATGCATAATCTTGTTGTAATTGAAAAGACCTCTCATTTCACAGAAACTGTGAAGCGGAATACCCGAAACGTTAGCGCTGCTCCACGCCGCGATTTCGCTGTCGCCGTGCTCGCCGATAATGAAAGCGTGAATACTTCTCGAATCAACGCCGAGGTGGTCGCCCAAAAGAAATTTCAGTCTTGCCGTGTCAAGAACCGTACCGCTTCCGAATACTCTGTTGTTCGGAAAACCGCTGAG
>CAMVRG010000160.1 GCA_947169815.1 uncultured Clostridia bacterium
AATCGGGATATTTTCTGAGCATATGAAAAATGAAATTTGAGCCGATAAAGCCCGCTCCGCCTGTTACAATAATCGTCACTTATACATACCTCCTAACAACTCGTCCGTAACTACCTTTTTAAGATATACGCCGTAATCGCTCTTGCCGTATTTTTCAGCGGTTTCAAGAAGCTTTTCTTTATCTATATAGCCGAAACGGTAAGCAATTTCTTCGGGTGCGGAAATTCTTATACCCTGCTGAGACTGAATAGTTCTAACAAAATCGCCCGCATCGATAAGGCTTTCCATAGTTCCCGTATCAAGCCAGGCGAAGCCTCTTCCGAGAAGCCTTACGTCAAGCTCGCCGCTTTCAAGATACATTTTATTAAGGTCTGTTATTTCAAGCTCTCCTCTTTTTGAGGGCTTAATTTTCTTTGCGTATTCAACGCAGCGGTTATCGTAAAAATAGAGTCCCGTTACAGCCCACGGAGACTGTGGATTTTCGGGCTTTTCCTCTATTGAAATTACCTTTTTGTTTTCGTCAAAGCTGACTATTCCAAAGCGCTGAGGGTCCTCAACGTGATAGCCGAACACTGTAGCGCGTCCGTTTTCTTCAGCGTTTATACGAGCGTCTGAAAGTATCTTACTGAAGCCTGCGCCGTAAAAGATGTTGTCGCCGAGTACCATAGCGCAGGAATCGTTACCTATAAATTCCTCGCCGAGAATAAACGCCTGAGCAAGACCGTCGGGACTCGGCTGTACCTTATATGAAAGAGAAACTCCGAACTGACTTCCGTCGCCGAGAAGCTTTTCAAAATTAGGTAAATCCTCGGGAGTTGAAATTATAAGTATATCTCTTATCCCTGCAAGCATTAAGGTACTCAGAGGATAGAATACCATCGGCTTATCGTATATCGGGAGAAGCTGTTTTGAGGTTACCATTGTAAGCGGATAAAGTCTCGTTCCGCTTCCGCCTGCTAAAATAATACCTTTCATTCAATCACCTCACTTAATAGCATAAACTACAATTCCTGCAATAATAACGCACAGACCGACAATCTTTTTAACGCTTATATGCTCCTTGAGTATCAAGCGGCTTAAAACGGCAACAAAAATGTATTCCGTAGTGCCGAGAATCGGTCCGAACGATAAATCGACCTCTTTATACGCAATAATCGTGCATAACGTTGCGCCGAAAAATATCGCGTACGAGATTATAACATAAGGGTTTAAATACTCCTTAATTCGGCTTTCATATTCTTTCTGGGCGCTTTTCTTTAAAAGAATCTGAGCAATAGCGGATACTAAAAATCCGAGAAGTAAAACAAGAGTGTAAAACAACTTACCGCTCATCAGCTTTTACCACTATAATTACGCCGATAATGACTATGACAGCGCCCACTATCATATTCCATTTTACCGTCTCAGCGAAGAGGATAACTCCCCACATTATTCCCCATATAATACCTACCGCTTTATTACAGAAGGCGGTCGTTAAGGGTATGTGCTTTAAAATCTGTTGCCATACTATCGCGTAAACTCCGAGAATCGCGATAATACAGCCGTAAAAAAGTATAAACTTAAAGGAAAGGAATTCCTCTTTAGCCGCCATTTTTGAGCATACATTACTGAGCGAATAGAAGAACAGCAATATATGAAGAAATATAAACCACTTAAATTCGGAGGCTTTTGATTTTATATTGGACATATTACACCTCGCATACAATTACTCTCAGCTTTCCGTTAGGTTCAGGCGGAATAGAGTCGAGCCATTCAAATTCAAGAGTCATTTTTTCCTTGAACTTTTTATTGAGCTCCTCGCTGAGATAATCTTCAATTTCTTTAATATCCGTATCTTTATCCTTGTTCTTAACGCACTGAACGTGAATTAAGTCATAGCTTTTCTGAATAAACCTTATCTGAATTACCTCGTCAAATTCGCCGAGGAATTTATTCATTTCAAAATAAGTTGTAACTGAGCCGTCGGAATGTTTAATATAGTCGTTAAGACGACCCTCAATTTCGGTTATTACCCTGTGGCCGTCAACTATCTCGCTCTTTACTCTGTCGCCGATAACGTAGTTTATAATCGGTAAATCGGTACAGTAAAGAGGTGTAATAACGATTCTTCCCTCGTCAGCGAGATTTCCCCCGTCGTCGTAGATATTAACCGCGAAGGAATCCTCGTTAGTTACATAGTAATCGTTGTCGTTAAATTTAGTAAGCACGGCTCCCGTTTCGGTTGTTCCGTAGGAGTCTATAAGATTTTCTCCGAAGGCTTCGCGAAGTACGGTCCTAGCGTTTTCGTCGAGCTTTTCGCCCGTAGGACAAAACCATTTCGGCTTATATATTTCAAGTCCATGAGTCTTCGCGTAAAGCGCAATCTTCATTAACGTGCTTTTATTTGTATAAAGAAAGTCGGGCTTATAAGTATTGATATGACCGATAATTTCTTCTTCACTAAGAGAATTATCAAGAAACTCACGTCTTAAAATACCGAATTTCTGAAGAACGGTTTTCTGAGTACCGCTTTGAGAATGAGTTGAAACGGGGCTCATAGTCTTTCCGAAGAATGGATTATAGCCGCAAAGAAGCATAACGCGGAACCAGTTAGCCATATTATACGCCTTTTCCCTCGGTGAGAATAGAAGCATAAGAGGATTGCCCGTTGAGCCGCTCGTTCTGTCGTGATACCAGAGGTCGTATATTCCCTTTTCGTCCTCGTTTTTCATAAATTCGCGCAGCTCGTCCTTAGTTAAAAGCG
>CAMVRG010000161.1 GCA_947169815.1 uncultured Clostridia bacterium
ACTACCGAAAGGGGAACGCTTATAACCAATCCTCCCTACGGCGAGCGTATGCTCGATATAAAGGAGGCTCAGCGCCTTTACGGAATAATCGGCGAAAAGTTCACGGCTAAAAAAGGCTGGTCATACGGAATTATTTCCCCCGACGAGCAGTTTGAAAAATTCTTTAAACGTAAAGCGGATAAACGAAGAAAGCTATATAACGGAATGATTAAATGTCAGTTTTATATGTATTTCAGGTGATAATATGAAAAAAGCATCGGCTGTTATTATATCGTTGATTCTTATGCTCTCGCTTATGGCGGGGAGCTCTGTCTGCGCGTATGCAGGCGAGCTCGTTCCCGTTCACGAGGGCGTGTTTGTTGAGGGCGAAAACGAAAAGCTGACTGATAAAACCGTATATGTGAATAAGGCGCTGCTTGCCGATGTGAACGAAATGGCAGGGCATGTATTCGTCAAAGATTATAACGAGATGCTTTTGTCGCTGCGTGAGGCGTATGTGAAGCGAAGCGAGGAAATCAGTTTTATAATTCCTTATGATAAAAACGAATGTAATGACAGTAACGTATCGTCGGCTATAAGAAAATGCCGCTCTGAGGCTCTGTCCTCCGATACCCGCGACGGCGACTATCTTTTCCTTAACGGTACGAGCACCTCTACCCACCGCTGGTATAAAATAACGGTAGGCTCAAAGGAATATGCGATTATCGACTATACTATGGCAAACCGCTCAACCGCCGCTAAGGAAGCGTACGTCGACGTAAGAGTTAAGGAGATAGTTCCTACTCTTATCGGCGCTACGGATTACGAAACGCTTAAGAATATTCACGATTATATTTGCGAAACCGTAACTTACGATTATCTGGGGCAGGGAAACAGCGAGGCTACCGAAAAGCAGCTCGTTTATTCCGCCCTCGTTAAACACCGCGTAGTGTGCGGTGGATATGCTACCTTCTTTTACCGTCTTGCAAAGGAGGCGGGTTTTAAGGTGAGAGTGATAGTTTGTAATGATATAAACCACGCGTGGAACCTCGTTGAGCTTGACGGAAAATGGTATTACGTTGACTGTACCTGGGACGACCTTGATAACGCAACCGATTCCGATATCTCAACCGTTACCGAGCAGAATACTGAATATACCTATTTCCTTAAAGGCTCTGCGGATTTTGAAAAGCACGAAACTCCTGATAAATATTATATAGGATATACAAACGATAAAATTTCCTCATTTTCCGTTGCTGAAAGTAATTATTCGTTTAACGGCGAATGCGCGGAGCATAGCTTTGATTTCGTGAAAAACGAATACGCGCCGTGCAGCGAGATATACTGCGCCGTATATAAATGTAAAAACTGCGGAGAAACGAAGCGCGAAATGCTTAATCCGACAGAGCATGCCGAAAGCGTAAACGAAGCGTTCCCCGTTAGCTGTACATATTCGGGCGCAACCGAGTTCAGATACTGTTCTGTTTGCAATAAAGTTATTGACGAAAGGGAAGAAATACCCGCCAAGGGGCATAAAACCGTTGACGAGTCCGTAAAGGGCGGCTTTGATAAAGAGGGTAAAGTATATAAATACTGTTCCGATTGTGAAGAGGTTATTGAAAACGAAACGCTTTATCCCGTTACAAGAACGGTGCTTTCACTTTCAAATTTCTACTATGACGGTAAAAAGAAAAAGCCCTCGGTGTATCTTTCAACCTCAGACGGCTATGCGCTCAGTAAGGATTACTATACAGTCGAATATCCGAAGGATTTAAAGACCCCGGGCAAACATAAAATTAAAGTAAAGCTGAAGGGTAAGTACAGCGGAACAAAAACGCTTACCTATAATATAAAGCTGAATTATACCTACTTTACGAAATACAGTTATTCAACGGATTACGTAAAGCTCTACTGGGAAAAAGAAAAGAGTATATCGGGCTATCAGCTTCAGTATTCAACCAATAAGAACTTTAAAAAGAATGTTAAGAAATATAGGATAAAGGGCGCGAAAAACACGATTAAGAAAATCGGTTCGCTTAAATCGAAGAAGAAATACTATTTCAGAATAAGGACGTATAAAAAGATAGGGGAAAAGACTTATTACAGCGCCTGGAGCAACAGGCTCTCTGTAAAAACCGTATAAAACATATACGGTTTTATGAATAATATTTATATATAACAGTATATTTACAAAAAGGGTATTGACAAATAGGAAAAAGTTGCTAAAATAATAATTAGCACTTGGACATTGAGAGTGCTAATTAATACAAAAACTTTATAAGAGGTGACATAAAATGACTATTAAACCGCTTGCAGACAGAGTATTGCTTAAAAGCGTAGAGGCTGAAGAAACAACGGCTTCGGGTATCATTCTCGCTTCCTCCGCGCAGGAGAAGCCCGAGATGAGCGAGGTTGTTGCGGTAGGTACGGGAACCGAGGAAAACCCGATGACCGTATCGGTAGGCGATAAGGTGATTATCAGCAAGTATTCGGGCACTCAGGTTAAGCTTGACGGCGTTGAGTATACAATCGCCGATATTAAAGACGTGCTCGCAGTAGTAGAATAACTTACAGGGAGGCTTTATAATGGCTAAAGATATTATTTACGGAGAAGAAGCCAGAAAGGCTCTTCAGTCAGGTATTGACAAACTTGCAAATACAGTTAAAATCACGCTCGGCCCTAAGGGAAGAAACGTAGTTCTTGATAAGAAATACGGCGCTCCGCTTATTACCAACGACGGC
>CAMVRG010000162.1 GCA_947169815.1 uncultured Clostridia bacterium
CATAGAAGGTAGGAATATTGCCTATCCAGGGTTTAACAACAGTCATAAAGAATTTCTTACGCATTTTCTTATTCTTTATTACGTCGTTATTGAGCTTATCAAGTCCCCTACCTATTCTCACGTCGCCGATAGCGGTAATCGCTCTGAAGAGAGTATCCTTTTCGCCGCCCTGGTAAGCCTTTTCCATATGCTTAAGATATTTGATTACTGCTTTTTTATCAAAGGATAAGTCCATACCGAAGGCTCTTGCAACGTCAACGCCCTGATATGCGGGGTTAATAATTACGTAGCGCTCAACGTCCTTCTTGTCCTTATACTTATCCATATAGGCGGAAACTACTGCGCCGCCGAGCGAAAGAGCTACGATAGTAACCTTCTTTGATTTAGTCTTTTTCTTAACTGCGCATACGAGCTTTCTCAGCCCCTTAGCGCTAACGCACATATCCTGGCGCCAGTCATAGTTATATGCGTATACGTTTTTAGCGCCGATAATGTCGGAAATCTGACGCGCCATAACGGGAATTGAGAAATCACGCATTGTAAGGTATTCCTTATGGTGCGCAAGAGAATCCTCCCAGTAACAGTTAACTCCCGAATTACCGACGGGGTTACCGTTTTTGTTATAGTTAATTCCCGTATTTTTAAAATATGTACCGAGTTCGTTAAAAAGAAGATTATAATTCGGCTTCTGTTTATCCGTAAAGAGCTTTACAACCTCGTCGAGAATATTCTGATTACTTGCCATTGCCTTTACATCAAGACCGAACTGAGCTATTTTCGTATCCTCGTCGGTATAATCCTGATACAAATCGCTTCCGCCAAGCCCGTGAACAACAATAACGGGAGTAACCTTGCTTTTAGCAAACGCGGGAGCTGCGGACATAAAGACGAGTACAAAAACAAGCACAACGCTTAATACTTTTAAACTTATCTTTTTCATAATTTTACTCCTTATTTTATTAAATTAAGTATATCACTTAAATAAAAATTAGTCAATAATCGTAATAAGAATTAAATACCATAAATTTATTGCAACACCTTTACTAAAATGTTATAATAAAAATATACAAATCGAAAGGAGAATTACTATGATAAAAACAAAAGAAAATAAACTTATTAAAATTACCATAATCACAGTTTTGTCTTTATTGTCCTTAATTCTTTTATGGTCTTTCAGCGAGCTTGAAGCTCAGGCAAAGACATTTGTTATACGTTCGGGCGAGGAGCTCGTTGACATTAACTGGAAAAACAAGGGATACGGTCCGGGTAACAAATACATAATCGGTAACGACTTTACCCTCGGCGACGGCGAATATTCAACCTGCAGACTTACGAAAGGAAAATTCGTTATTGACTTTAACGGTCATACAGTTCAAAACGCAGCGGCTAATTTAGGCGTATTCTCAATATCAGGCGCAGACGTTGAATTTATTGATTCAAAAGTATCTTCAGACAAGCCGAGCGTACGTTCATACGGCGCAGGCGCAATAGATATGACCGCAGGTAAGCTGGTAATAAGAAGCGGAAACTACGTTGGTCTCAGTAACGGCACAAATAACCCCTGCGGACTTCACGTAGGAGGAGGAACCTGCGTTGTTAACGGCGGATTTATCGGCGGCGACTATCTCGGGGCTGACTGTTCGGGCGGTACTCTTATGATTAACGGCGGTAAATTTGAAGGCGGTTACACTTTCGCTCTTGCTGACCTCGGAAACGGAAACATAAAAATCTCAAAGGGTACATTTATTGCGGGAACTACTACATATGGTTACCGTTTCGCTTTCGGCGCAATGCGTCCTAACGAGTATTATAATTTCAACTCCTGGCTTGCGAGCGGCTCGTCATTTTCAAGCTGGTTCCGGACAGGCTATTGGAATATGCAAAGTCAGGTAAGCGAATATCCCGGTACAATGTACTATTTTGCCGTTGCTTATAATACTCCTCAGCTCACTGTAACAAGCAGCGTCAGCTCCCCTGCGACGTCAATTAAAAAGCTTGTTTCAAAAAAGAAGAAAACAATGAAGGTCGGCTGGAGTAAAAAGTCGGGTATTTCGGGATATCAGATTCAGATATCTACGAACAAAAAATTCAAGAAGAATGTTAAATCTTATAATGTTAAAGCGTCAGCAAAAGCTAAAACAGTTAAGTCGCTTAAATCAAAGAAAAAATACTATGTAAGAATAAGAACTTACAAAAACTTTAACGGAACCGTTTTATATTCAAAATGGAGCAAGGTTAAAGCAAAAACAGTAAAATAATTAACAATTTGTAAATTTTATGTTGCAATTTTAATATTAATATGGTAATATAAATGTGAAGTGATATGAAAGGAGTAAATTTATGTCATTCTTCACAGACGAAAACGGCCAGGGAATGGTTGAATATGCTCTCATCCTTGGACTTATTGCTATAGCTGCTGTTGTTATTCTTATTGTTCTTGGACCCAGAATCAAGAACCTGTTTAAGAAGTCGAACAATGTTCTTTTAGGTGCAGCTAATGAAATGTCCAACTAGTTAGGGACATTTATAATCTAATAAAAACAGATACCGCGCGGTATCTGTTTTTATTATTTATTTGATTATTTAAAAATAACTTGACTTTAAATGCACAAAGTGTTAATATATTCAAGTCGCAAGTCAAGGAACAACAGTATAGGGGTATAGCTCAGTTGGTAGAGCAGCGGTCTCCAAAACCGCGTGCCGAGGG
>CAMVRG010000163.1 GCA_947169815.1 uncultured Clostridia bacterium
CAGGAGATGAAGGACTTCGTCGGCGCAAGCATGGCAAGACATAAGGTCCCGCGCTACGTCGAGTTCGTAAAGTCATTCCCAATGAACGCGGCAGGTAAGATACTTAAGTATCAGATGCGCGAGGACGCGGTGAAAAAGCTCGGACTTCAAAAGGCAAACGACATAGTTACAGCATAAAAATAAAGCGTTATGCAGCCGCATAACGCTTTTTCTTTTTTATTTTTTAAGATACATTTTTATTAAGTCCTCTGAAAGGTGTTCCTTTATAAATTCGCTTTGGGAAGCGATTTCACTCGCCTCATCAAAGTTTGCGGGGAGCTTTTCGTACTGAGAAAGCGTAGCCTCGTCCGCGGTTTCAAAATCAAAATTTGAAACGGGCGGCGCTTCCATTTTATTCGTTATTCCGTCAAGCGAAGAGTAAATAAGAAGCGCGAACGCAAGATAGGGATTTACCATAGAGTCGCAGGAGCGAACCTCGGCAAGCTTATAATTACCTACGGTTTCGGGGACTCTTATAAGGTGCTCCCTGTTTTCGCTCGTCCATGATACGTAAATCGGCGCACCCGCTTTTCCGAGACGCTTATACGACTCCTCTTTAGGATTGAGGAACGCCGTCATCTCGCGGACTCTTTTAAGCATTCCAGCAACGGCATAAGCAGAATTATTATCCCCGCCTACGGTTGACCTTACCGAAACGCCGATATGGAAGCCGTTACCCGGCATATCGGCAATGGGCTTCGGCGAAAAGTCCGCGTAAAGTCCCTGGTTCGCAGCTTCGTTTTTAATTATTGACTTCAGGGTAGTAACGTTATTTGCCGCCGTAAGCGGGTCGTTATAGCTGAAGGTGATTTTATTCTGGGCGGGACCTCTCTCGTGGTAAGTATTATTCGGGAACACGTCCATTTTCGCGAGCGCAAGACAGATGTTACGTCTTATATCCTCGCATTTATCCCTCGGAGGAATATCATAAATTCCCGCATGGTCGTACGGCTCCTTGGTGGGATTGCCTTCACTGTCGCGCTTAAAGAGATAAAACTCTATTTCCGTTGAAAAGAAAAACTCATATCCCTTTTTGTCCGCGTCGTCGATAGCCTCTTTAAGAAGGCTCTTCGTACCGCGGTTTGTAAACGGCCTTCCGTCAATGTAGGTCATACCGCAGAACATTCTTATCGCCCTGTCGTCGTCCTGCCTCCAGGGCATATCCGAAAAGGTCTCATACTCGGGATGTAAAAGAAGGTTTCTGTATATACCCTCGCCAAAATCCTTAATCTCGGAAGCGTTGAACACAACCCCGTGGTCAAAAGCGGCGCGCAGCTCCTCGGGCATAATTACAATATTCTTTTCCTTTCCGTAAATATCGCAAAAGGCAAGGTGAATAGTTTTTATGTTATTATCCTTTACAAACCTTAAAATTTCCTCTTTATTAAGCCTCATAAATATCACTCCTTAACTTAAATATATCTTAAATACAGTTGTAAGTCAAGAAAAACGGAGCGGACTTTGTCCGCTCCGTTTACTGTGAATATTAATAATCGTATCCCGCCCTGATAGCCTTAAGGTTTACGTCGATAAGATTTGCCTTCCTTGCGGAAACAACCTTCTTGAGAGCGTCCTCCATTCCTTCAAAGGAAACTACGCCCGTCTCCTTAATTACCTTTCCGAGCATAATCATATTGGCGAGGGTCGGAACTCCGAGCTCCTGAGCCATTTTTGTAGCAGGGATATAATACGCGTCTACGTCGTCTCTCTCAACCTTACGCGAGATAAGAGTTGAATCAACGAAAATCTTAGAGCCCTTCTTCGCCGCGTTTTCATACTTATCAAGCGAGGGAAGATTCATAACGATAAGAACGTCGGGGTCGTCTACGATAGGAGAGCCTACGGGCTCGTCGCTTATAATAACGTTACAGTTCGCCGTGCCGCCTCTCATTTCGGGACCGTATGAGGGAAGCCAGCTCAGCTGCTTCTCTTCAACAAGTCCTTTATATGCGAGAACCTTTCCTGCGAAAAGAATACCCTGTCCGCCGAAGCCTGCGATTAAAATTTTACTTGTCATTTTATTCGCCCTCCTTCGCTGTCTTATCCTTATAAACGCCGAGCGGATAGTAAGGAATCATATCGCTTTCAACCCAGTCGAGCGCCTGCTGAGGAGTCATGCCCCAGTTAGTCGGGCAGGAGGATACAACCTCAATAAGAGAGAAGCCCTTGCCCTCAACCTGATTTTCAAACGCCTTTTTAATTGCCTTCTTTGCGTTTCTTACGTTCTTTACGTTGTTTACGGCAACTCTCTGAATATATGTCGGTCCGTCAAGCGCCGCAAGAAGCTCGCTGATTTTAATCGGGAAGCCTGCGGTTGCCACGTCGCGTCCGTAGGGAGAGGTCTGAGTAACCTGACCGGGAAGCGAGGTCGGAGCCATCTGACCGCCCGTCATACCGTAGATTGCGTTATTGATAAAGATTATTGTAATGTTTTCGTTTCTCGTAGCCGCGTGAACGGTTTCAGCCATACCGATAGAAGCGAGGTCGCCGTCGCCCTGATATGTAAATACGATATTATCCGGGTCTGCTCTCTTTATACCCGTAGCAACTGCGGGAGCGCGTCCGTGCGCCGCTTCAATCATATCACAGTTAAAATAGTCGTATGCCATTACGGCGCATCCTACGGGAGCAAC
>CAMVRG010000164.1 GCA_947169815.1 uncultured Clostridia bacterium
TCAGAAGCTCGATAAGACTACGGGACTTGTTGACTATTCCTATATGCAGGGAAAAATAAGAAACAATACCGCCTCGGGCAACGACGATGTTTATTACGGAACACAGATTTCAAAAACAAACGCAGGTACCGAGGGAACGGGCGAAGGTCCGTTTATAGTTTACGATAAGGTAAGCGGATACTACTATTTCTATCTTACCTACGGCGGGCTCGCGGGCGACGGCGGTTATAATATCCGCGAATACAGAAGCAAGTCCCCCGAGGGACCGTATCTCGACAAGGCGGGAAATAATGCCCTTGACGAAAAGAATACGGGGCTTAAGCTCGACGGTAACTATAAGTTCTCATGTCAGCCGAGCGCCCTGCTTTCGGGCGGTCATTCCTCTTGCCTTGTAGATGCCGACGGTTCTATGTATCAGGCATACCATACCCGCTTTACCGCCGACGGCGGAAACGGCCACCAGATGCGCGTTCATAAAATGCTGAGAACCTCCGACGGCTGGTCGGTAATGCTTCCGTTTGAGTATCAGGGCGAAAAGGATACAAAATCCGTTACGAAGGCTGAGGTTATAGGTAAATATGAATTTATCGACTCAACTAATATGACTCAGCGCAAGGCGGTGTGGGATTCCCCGTGGAGCGATATAGTCCTTCCGACTCAGACAATTTCGCTGAACTGGGACGGAACGGTAACAGGCGCAAAGGATTATTCCTGCTCGGTTACAAGTACGAATACGGGAAGTAAGGCGGTAAGCGGAACGTGGAGCCTTGTAAATAATACCGCTTACTGTACCGTTAAGCTCGGATCGGTTACTTACAGCTGCGTTTTTGCGTATCAGAAGGACGAAAGCGCCGCGGGTAAAACCGTGCTGACCTTCACGGGCGCAGGCAGCGACAACTCAACCGTATGGGGAGTTCAGAGCGAACGCTTTTCCGTTCCCGCAGCACCCGTTAAGATAACGGTTAAGGCGCCTGCTCTTAAGCCGCTTAAAGCCTCTAAAAAATCCTTTACCGCTAAGTGGGGTAAAGTGAGCGGTGTAAACGGCTATCAGCTTCAGTATTCAACCTCAAAGAAATTCAAAGGCGCTAAAACCGTAAAAATAAAGAAAGCGTCAACTGTTAAGAAAACCGTTAAAAAGCTGAAATCAAAGAAAAAGTATTATGTACGCGTAAAAGCGTTTAAGACAGTTAAAGGAAAAACCTATTATTCAAACTGGTCTAAGGTTAAGACCGTAAAAACCAGGTAATATTACGGGCAGTTTTTCTGCCCGTAATATTTTTTCGATATATAGATTTAAAATTTGTATATTTTGTACATTGACACAATATGTATTTTTTTATATAATAAAATTCCGAAAGGAGAGCCGATATGACTTTACTTATAAAAAATGCTCTCGTTTATTCGGGCGATTGTTTTAACAAAAATGACGTTTTAATAATTGACAATAAAATTGATAAAGTAGGCGCCTTTGTTTCTTCTGACGGCGCTGACCGTGTTATTAATGCACAGGGTAAGTATTTAATTCCGGGTTTCGTTGATGTTCATGTTCATCTTCGTGAGCCCGGTTTTTCATATAAAGAGACGGTTAAAACGGGAACCGAGGCGGCGGCAAAGGCGGGATATACCGCCGTGTGCTCAATGCCTAACGTTAACCCCGCACCCGATTCGGTTGAAAATATTAATAAACAGCTTGAAATAATTAACTGCGACGCGAAAATAAAGGTCTATCCCTTCGCCTCGATTACAAAAGGGAGAAAGGGCTGCGGCGAGCTCGTCGATTTTGAAAGCCTGAAAGACCTTGCTGTCGGCTTTTCCGACGACGGCTGCGGAGTTCAGGGCGAGGCGGATATGAAAAGCGCTATGGAAAAATGCGCTGCCCTCGGTAAGATTATTTCAGCCCACTGTGAGGTGAACGAGCTTCTCAACGGTGGTTATATTCACGACGGCGAATACTGTAAAGCTCACGGGCATAAGGGAATATGTTCCGAAAGCGAATGGGCTCAGATTGAAAGGGATTGCCGCCTTGCCGAAGAAACGGGCTGTCAGTACCATGTCTGCCATATCTCAACTAAAGAAAGCGTTGAGATAATAAGAAACGCCAAGAAAAGGGGAGTAAACGTTACCTGCGAAACGGGGCCGCACTACTTAACCCTCTGCGATACGGATTTAGAGGACGACGGACGGTTCAAAATGAATCCGCCGCTGAGGAGCGAGGACGATAAAAATGCGCTTCTTGAGGGAGTCCTCGACGGTACGGTGGACGTAATAGCTACCGACCACGCGCCACACTCGGCTGAGGAAAAATCCAAAGGGCTTAAGGGCTCGGCTATGGGTATAGTAGGACTTGAAACGGCGTTTCCCGTGTTATATACAAAACTCGTAAAAACTGATTTCATCAGCCTTGAAAAGCTGATATATATGATGTCCGTAAGACCGAGAGAAATATTCTCCCTCGGCGGCGGAAGGATTGAAAAGGGCGAGACAGCCGATTTGGCGCTTCTCGACCTTGAGACGAAATGGACGGTTAATCCCGACGAATTTCTCTCTATGGGAAAGGCGACTCCTTTTAAGGGCTGGGAGGTACAGGGACGAAACGTTATGACTATATGC
>CAMVRG010000165.1 GCA_947169815.1 uncultured Clostridia bacterium
CTTCTGCCCCTGCCAAGGGAAACAAGGTTACCGAAAGGTAGCCTTGTTTTACTTCGTAAGAAGTAGAAGGAGTTGAAACGAACTCCAAGAAGGCAACTGAAAGTTGACTGATTGGGAGAAAGCTCCGGTGGAGCTTTCGATAGTTGAGAAGAAAGTCCTTCTGCCCCTGCCAAGGGAAACAAGGTTACCGAAAGGTAGCCTTGTTTTACTTCTTTATGAGGATATTATTAATTATTTATCATTGCAACAACTATTTTAATACATTTCTGAGTTTTAATAGTATAGCCTTTTCATTTCTTGAAACCTGAACCTGTGATATACCGAGAATATTCGCAGTTTGAGTTTGTGTTTTTCCCTCAAAGAAACGTAACTGAACTAAACGTTTTTCCCTGTTATCAAGAATAGAAAGAGCGCAGCGAACAGAAATTCTGTCGAGCATTCTCTCGCTGTCGTCAACGGGTATATCGAGAACCTCTTCACCGTTTTCGCCAACGCTTAGAGAGATTACGGGACTAACCGCGTTAAGAATTTCGCACAGTTCGTTTTCATCAATATTTGTAATAGCCGAAAGTTCAGATACCGTAGGCTCGCGTAGTTCTTTTTTTATGAATTCTTCTCTCACAGACTGAACGGCAAAGGATTTTTCTTTAATTGAGCGGGAAACTTTAATCTGTCCCCCGTCGCGGAATATTCTTCTTATCTCACCCATAATTACGGGTACGGCGTAGGTTGAAAACTGAAAGCCGCGGCTTTCGTCGAAGTTATCAACCGCCTTGATAAGCCCGATACATCCCGCCTGGAATATATCCTCATAATCGGCGCCGCGGTTCAGAAATCTTTTTGCTATTGAATGAACAAGGGCGGTATTATTAAGAATAAGCTCGTCTCGTTTATTCTTTACCATTTTTTACCGTGTATCCTTTTTGTAAGCGTAACGGTTGTTCCCGAATTCGGCTTTGATTTAACGCTCAGTCTGTCGCAGAAGGACTGCATAACAGTAAAGCCGAGACCTGCTCTGTCGCCGATTCCCGTTGAATACAGAGGTTCCATAGCTTTTGATATATTCTCAATACCTATCCCCTTATCCTTTACCTTAATTCGTACAATATTGTCATTTGTAATTTCGCCCGTTATGTAAACCTTTCCGCTTTTTTCAGGATAGGCGTGTACTATCGCGTTTGTTACCGCCTCGCTTACGGCGGTTTTCAAATCGGAAAGCTCCTCTATTGTCGGGTCAAGCGACGTTATAAATGACGATACTACCGTTCGGCAAAAGCCCTCGTTAACAGACTTTCCGTCAACCGTCAGTGAAAACTCATTAATTACGTTCATTTTTTACCTCCTTGATAATCGCAATACTTCCTATTCCCGCAAGCTCGAAAAGCTTTTTAGTATGGCTGTTAACATTTCTGACCTCAAGCGTTCCTTTATATGAGCTCATTAATCTGTAACGTCCCATAACAAGCCCTATACCCGATGAATCCATAAAACTTACGTTTTCGTAATCGAGTATTAAATGTCGAGGCTTGTTAACGCTTATTGCCTCGTCGATCCTCTCTCTGATTTCCTTTGCGGAATGGTGATCAATTTCTCCGCTGAGATACGCAATTACTATCTCGCCGCACGACTGAATTTCTGCATTCATATTATCAACTCCGAAAAAAATACCAATCTGCTATTAAAATAACAGATTGGTATTGCGTAATTTGTTGAAGTTTATAGTGAAAGTAATATTTTTCTTACCTGTCTCGCAAGATAAAACGAGCCGCAGACAAGATTAACGCCCTTTTCTTTTACAGCAACTTCGGGATTGCTTATTATTTCGACGTTTTCGCAGTATTTAGCCGAAATTTCAGCAAGCTCTTCGGCAGACAAAGAGCGCGGATTATCGGGCGCAGTTGAAATTATTTTTTTACACCTCGGCGCAATAAGTGAAAGATAGCCGTCAACGTCCTTGTCTTTCATCATACCTATAACCGCTACCGCGTTATTGACGTAGGGCGCAAGCATTTCGGCGGCGGATTTATTATGACCGCCGTCAAGAATTATATCCCCTATTCTTTCAAGTCTTGCGGGAAGGTGTACAAGCTCGTCTCTCGGTATTATTCCGAGTTCGTTCAGAGCAGCGTTTACAAGGGACAGATTGTCATTATTAACGGTAATCAGCTTATTACATTTATTTTCAAAATGCTTTTTCAGTTCTTTATTATACAAAACGCAGGTGCTGTCTTTTCTTAGTATTCCCGCTTTTTCTTCGGCAATTTCTTTAACAGTATTACCGAAAAAATCTGTGTGGTCAAGGGATATACTTGTAATAACCGAAAGGTTTTCTTTTTCAACATTAGTCGCGTCGCCGTTACCGCCCATACCGCATTCAATTACCGCGTAATCAACCTTTTCAGTAGCGAAATATATAAACGCAATAATTGAAAGACATTCAAATTCGGTACAGTCGCTTTTCATATTCTTAACAGTATTAACGCAATCTGCAAAAGCTTCTTTGGAAATCATTTTACCGTTAATCTGTATCTGCTCACGGTAATCGGTAACCCACGGAGAGGTAAAAAGTCCTACCTTATATCCC